>JAURYY010000230.1 GCA_030653695.1 Paludibacter sp.
CTTGATTTAACCACTGAACCGCCACTTTTGGGTAGGTGCTGTTTTGCGTTCGTGATTTTGTCATATTATTTTATGTCAATGATTAGTTTGAACAAATCGTCTTCAGCTAAAGATTGTAAGTCCATAGTTTTATTTTGTACAATAATAATTGCATTTGTCTTAGCCCTAGTAATAGCATTGTATAGTAACTTTCTTTTGTACAGAGTATTTCCAGAAACTTCATATGGCCACAAAATTATAACTGTGTCAAATTCTCTATTTTTTGCTCCATGAATAGTTGTAAATGTTAACTTTGAAAGCCTTTCCTTTCGATAAAAATTATCATGAGTGTGAATGAATTGATATAGTGTATAAATAAAGTCATCGTAGGAAACTTCTTTTAAATTACGCAGTGTCATTTTCCTTAACCATTTTTCGCAACATCGATTTAAAATGAAATTATTTTTGGCTTTCAGATTCTTAACCCATTTTGCAGCATAATTGCCCCAAAATGGTCAAATTAGGTCTATTTTATAGTCTAAACGGTGCAGTAAAATTGATAAATGGCTGAAAATCAATATGTGGATATTTCAAACAGCTTTGTAGTGCCCTGCAGTTAACATTTTTTAAGAAAAATATTTTGCAACTTTGCAGCATGTATTTCAAAGCCACATATCGTCACAACCCAAAAACAGACAAATCCGATTGGTATTTCCGTTTGGTTGAAAGCTATCGCAACGTACTTGACGAGGTGCGTCAGCGCACCGTTTTGAGTGTTGGATTCTTGAGCGATTTCAGTGGCGATCAGATTGACTTGATTGAAAAAGGTATTTGCAATCGGATAACTGGTCAACAAAGTTTGTTTGAAGATGCGGCTGTGACAACTTTTGTAGAAGCGCTTTATCAGCGCATGATAAGAGAAAAGAAAGTCGATTTAGGCACAGCCGATCCAAAGAAAGATATTGACACAGTTGATTTGAATACCCTCAAGAACAAGGATGTACGTGAAATGGGCGCCGAATGGATGTCCTTGCAAGCGGTTCGCGAGTTGGGCATCGACCGTTATTTAGCCTCCCGTGGCTGGAGCGATGAAGATGTATCATTAGCTTTGAGTCATATTGTTTCACGGGCTGTATACCCTGCATCGGAACTCAAGACGGTTCGTTTTATGGAGGACAACTCTTCCATTTGTGAGCTTACAGGCTACGATATTGATACATTGACCAAGGATAAATTGTATGGTATAAGTAAAAAGCTGTTTGCGGAGAAACAAGGGCTTGAAAATTATTTGTCGAAAAAAACCAACAATTTGTTTGACTTGCAGGATGAGATTATTTTGTATGACCTGACCAATAGCTATTTCGAGGGCGAGAAACGTGGCAGCCAGTTGGCACGTTACGGACGCAGTAAAGAAAAGCGGAGCGATTGCCCCCTGGTGGTATTGGCATTGGTGGTCAATGTTGAAGGTTTTATCAAGCACTCGTCGATTTTTCAGGGAAACATGTCGGACAGCAATTCATTGTGCCAAATAATCGACCACCTTCGTATATCAACCTCCACAAGTAGCAAACGAGCCATTGTGGTGATCGATGCCGGAATTGCCACCGAAGAGAATTTGGCACTCATACAGGCAAAAGGCTACGATTATGTTTGTGTGAGTCGCAGCACAAAAGCCGCAATCAAGCAAGCACAAACAGGAAAGCCGGTGATTGTAAATGACCGAAAAAACAGGGAAATAACGTTGGAAAAAGTGTTGACCAACAATGATTCCGCCTATTATATGAAAGTGACCAGTCCAACGAAAGCCCTGAAAGAAAGAGCAATGAAAACATTGTTTGAACAGCGTTTTGAAGATGGATTGGAATGTATCAAAGCAAGTCTGACCAAAAAGTCAGGCGTGAAAACCTACGAAAAAGTGTTGGAACGTATCGGACGTTTGAAACAGAAATACTCATCGGCACATGGACGATATAAAATAGAGGTTGAAAAGCAAGCAGTTCCGGTATCGGTAAACAGCAAAAGTAAATCAGGCAAAACCAAGGAAATTTGCACAGCTTTAAAATGGGAGAAAAACACCAAATTGGATGCACAAAAACAGGAGGAGTGTGGCGTTTATTTCTTGAGAACCTGCATAAAAACGGATGAAGAAACATTAATTTGGACTGTCTATAATTGCATAAGAAACGTTGAAAGTAGCTTCAGAACCCTAAAAACAGATCTGGATTTGCGCCCAATTTTTCATAAATCAGATGATGCAACACAGGCACATTTACAGTTGGGATTATTAGCTTACAGTGTGGTAAACACAGTTCGATACAAATTAAAACAAAAGGATATAAAATCCGAATGGCGTGAAATAGTACGGGTCATGAATACTCAAAAATGTGTTACCACTGTGGTTCAAAATACCAGAGAACAATGGATTAGCATACGTAAATGTTCTGAACCGGAGGATAAAGTCAAACGTATTTATGATGCTTTGAAATATAAATATGCTCCCTTTATCCGAAAAAAATCTGTAGTGCCCAAACCACAAAATAAAAAAAATGAAGTGGCTGAAAATTATAAGTTTATGGATGGATAGCTGCAAAATGGGTTAAAAAAGTCGAAGCAGTTGTGACAACTCTCCCAAACCAACCTGTCCACCTAAACGAAGCGTTACCCCGTTGGGATAAACTACCTCGTAACCTGAAATATTTGCCCCAATCGAACTGCCGGTAATACGCAATGGCACAAATTTTTGCTCTTTGCACGAGCGGTAACGCTTGCGCCAGTAATAATAGTTCGAAGAAC
>JAURYY010000027.1 GCA_030653695.1 Paludibacter sp.
ATAACTTTATGGCTCAATCGGAGTTTTATAAGTTAATGAAAGCGGATATATATCCTCAACTGAATATACAACTCAATTATTTTGAAATTTCCTCATTTGACAAGCAACAGATCTCGAACAGCGTTGCATCAGTGAACATAACAATCGCAGGGGTAACTAAACATTATAACATCCCCATAATTTCAACAATAAATGGAAATATTGTTGCTGTAAACGGGGAAAAGAAAATGTGCTTCCAGCGCATGTTGCTTTCTCTTCATTTTGAGGATCGCCCATCGTCCCGGCATCTATCAGCTTACTTACCATGCGCTGACTGCCTATGTAAATGTGCTTACTCATTTGCCCGCCATTGCCTATCACCGTGTACGGACTTACATACACCGTAAAGTTCGTTGTTCCCGTACGTGCTCCACTGAGTACACCATTTACCTGTACTGCTTCGCCATCGCCGCTTCCCGATAGCTATCGGGATTACGGTGCGCTCGCCAGCGGCATCGTACCAGTCGTTGTCTGAATCAGAATGAACAGAATTTATGAATTTTAAAAATAATTCTGACATTTTAAAATTCTGACCATTCAGATTCTGACAGAGGAAAATATCAGGCAAATCCCCACCATTTCCATTTAATATTTCATAACGTATTGTTGATTTACAGATACTTATTTATGTAACGCCAAATCTGGAGCATTACGTATCTATTACACCAATCCCTAACCAATTTAATCCTTACTATGATTATAATCTGAATCTATTAATATATTAATAAGCTTATTTTCTTTAAAATTAAATTTATAGAAGATACCTAATCTTGCAGAATTTATATTAATGAAAACCATACATGACCGATATAAAGATTTGGCAAAAGTAGAGTTCGCTTTTAGAACAATGAAAACAACATTGGAAAAAATACGACCCATTTTTGTGCGAAAACAAGAAAGAACAAAAGGGCACGTGTTTGTGGCAATGCTCACATACATGATTGTCAAATACTTTACCGATGAATGTGCAACGTTAAATTACACAAGGGAATTTATTATTGAAAGCTTAGATAAAATCAATTATTTGCAGTACACGCTTGAACAAAAAACCGTAAATGTATTGCCACAGAATTTGCTCCCACATCAAAAAGAAATGATAGATAAACTAAAAATAGAACTAAAGTAGCTAAGAATAATTTTCATTTAAAGTAACCGTTACAATTTGACATACAAATTGTTACAGTAATTTTATGCTGTTATATCTCAGGAAGTTCCGTTCAAATATACTCGCCATGCTCGGTGCACCAAAAAAAACAGGGTTATCTGAATATTCAGACAACCCTGATTATATTATATATATATATTCAGATGGTGTGATGATTAATCTTCCGAGCCACCCTCTTCAATATCGAGCACATTGCGGCGTGCATCAACTTTCTTGTTATACTCATCGCGTGAATAAACAATGATTTTGTCTAAATCGCGCTGTCCGGTACCTGCCGGAATCAAATGTCCGCAAATAACATTTTCTTTCAAACCTTCCAGACGATCCACTTTTCCGTTGATGGCAGCATCGTTCAGTACTTTGGTAGTTTCCTGAAACGAAGCAGCCGACATAAAGCTGCTTGTTTGAAGTGCTGCACGGGTTATACCTTGCAAAATCTGATTTGATGTAGCAGCAACAGCATCGCGAACGATTACTAAACGTTGGTCGCGGCGTTTGAGCGCACTGTTTTCATCGCGTAGTTTGCGTGGAGTAATAATCTGTCCGGCTTTCAATGCTGGCGAGTCACCTGGTTCCAAAATTACTTTTTTACCCCAGATACGATCATTTTCTTCCATAAACTCGTTTTTATCAATGACCTGACGTTCGAGAAAACGAGTATCACCCTGTTCAAGGATTTCTACCTTACGCATCATTTGGCGTACGATTACCTCAAAGTGTTTATCGTTAATCTTTACACCCTGCAAGCGGTAAACATCCTGAACTTCATTCACAATATAATCCTGTACAGCAGTAGGTCCTTTAATCATCAGAATATCCGATGGGGTTGTGGCACCGTCCGAAAGTGGAGTTCCTGCACGTACAAAGTCATTTTCCTGAACAAGTATTTGTCTTGACATCGGGATCATGAATTTTTTAATTTCACCGGTTTTCGAGGTAACGCTTAATTCGCGATTTCCACGTTTAATTTTACCAAAGGTTACTTCACCATCAATTTCGGCAACTACAGCAGGATTAGACGGATTACGAGCTTCGAATAACTCAGTAACACGTGGAAGTCCTCCTGTTATATCGCCGGTTTTACCCACTGCACGAGGAATTTTAACAAGCATTTGCCCTGTTTTGATTTTGTCTCCATTATCAAGCACAAGGTGTGCTCCAACAGGTAAATTATAGGTACGTAAAATCTTTCCTGATTCATCCTGAATATGCGCACTCGGAACTTTATTACGATCTTTCGACTCTATAATTATTTTTTCTTTCAATCCGGTAGCTTCATCAGTCTCAGTTTTGAACGTTACATTTTCGTCAACATCTTCAAACTCGATTGTTCCTTCAGTTTCAGCAATAATTACAGCATTAAAGGGGTCCCATTCACAAACCATCTGTCCTTTTTTGGCTAAATCTCCATTTTTAGCATAAAGTTTTGAACCATAAGGTATATTTTGACTTGTAAGAGCGATACCCGTATGTACATCAATAACACGCATTTCGGCCAACCGACTTACAACAACCAGATATGAATTACCTTTATCATCAATTGCATCTACAGTTCTCAATTCGTCAAATTCAAGGCGTCCATCGTACTTTAAAATAATTTTCGATTCAGCTCCAACATTCGATGCAACCCCACCCACGTGGAATGTACGCAGTGTTAACTGCGTGCCGGGCTCGCCAATTGACTGAGCTGCTATAACACCTACCGCTTCGCCCTGATGTACCATTTTGCCGGTAGCAAGATTTCGTCCGTAACATTTTGCACAAACACCTTTTTTTGATTCACAAGTCAATACCGAACGAATTTCAACCCGTTCGATGGGTGATTCCTGAATTCTTTTAGCCAATAATTCGGTAATTTGCTCGCCGGATGCAACAATAATTTCGCCTGAAAGCGGGTGATAAATATCGTGAACCGATACTCGGCCCAGAATACGTTCGTATAACGAAGAAATAACTTCTTCGTTATTTTTCATCTCAGTAGCAATCAATCCGCGCAAAGTTCCACAATCAACTTCGTTGATAATTACATCTTGCGACACATCGACCAAACGACGGGTTAAATATCCGGCATCAGCTGTTTTCAATGCCGTATCCGCCAACCCTTTACGAGCACCGTGCGTTGAAATAAAATACTCCAATACCGAAAGACCTTCTTTAAAGTTCGACAAAATAGGGTTTTCAATAATCTGACCACCTTCGGCACCTGATTTCTGAGGTTTTGCCATTAACCCACGCATACCTGATAACTGACGAATCTGTTCTTTCGAACCACGAGCACCCGAATCCAGCATCATGTAAACCGAGTTGAAACCCTGATTATCACTCGAAAGTTGTTTCATTAAAATATTAGACAACTTCGAATTGATATGTGTCCATGTGTCGATTATCTGGTTATAACGTTCTTTCCATGTAATGAACCCTAAATTATAATTATTTGTTATTTCCTCCACTTCGGCATTACCTTCTTTTACTAAGGTTTCCTTTTCGGGGGGAATAATTATATCACCTAAATTGAACGACAAACCACCTCTAAATGCCATATTATAACCCAAATCCTTAATATCATCAAGGAATTGAGCAGTACGGGCTACTCCGCAAGCTTCAATTACATTACCGATAATATCGCGCAATGACTTTTTAGAAAGCAGTTCGTTGATATAACCAACTTGGGCAGGAACACATTTGTTAAACAAAATACGTCCTACAGTGGTTTCAATCAATTTATCAACCAGAATTCCATTTTCGTTCAAATCTTTGGTACGAACTTTTATCCAGGCATGGAGTGCAGCTTTTTTCTCATTATAAGCAATTTCTGCTTCCTGAGGCGAATAAAATATCAAACCTTCACCCAAAGCTCCGGTTCGCGGCTTGGTTATATAGTACAATCCAAGTACCATGTCCTGCGAAGGTACGGTGATAGGTGCACCATTTGCCGGATTAAGAATATTGTGTGAAGCCAGCATCAACATTTGAGCTTCAAGAATAGCTTCGTTACCTAATGGTAAGTGAACTGCCATCTGGTCTCCATCGAAGTCAGCATTGAATGCGGTGCACGACAGCGGGTGTAACTGGATAGCTTTGCCTTCAATCATTTTTGGCTGGAAAGCCTGAATACCAAGCCGGTGAAGTGTAGGAGCACGGTTTAGCAATACGGGGTGTCCTTTCATCACATACTCCAAAATATCCCATATAACCGGATCTTTGCGATCAATAATTTTCTTTGCGGATTTCACAGTTTTTACAATCCCGCGTTCAATCAGTTTCCTGATAACAAACGGTTTATAAAGTTCTGCGGCCATATCTTTTGGAATACCGCATTCATGCATTTTTAGTTCTGGACCTACCACAATTACCGAACGGGCTGAATAATCGACACGTTTACCGAGCAAGTTTTGACGGAAACGACCTTGTTTACCTTTTAACGAATCAGAAAGAGATTTCAGCGGCCGGTTAGCATCGGTTTTGACAGCACTCGATTTACGCGAGTTGTCGAACAATGAATCCACTGCTTCCTGAAGCATACGTTTTTCGTTACGTAAAATCACTTCGGGAGCTTTGATTTCAATCAGTCGCTTCAACCGGTTATTCCGGATAATTACACGGCGATACAAGTCGTTCAGGTCGGATGTGGCAAACCGACCACCATCCAATGGAACCAACGGACGCAATTCGGGCGGAATAACAGGAACAATTTTTATAATCATCCATTCCGGTTTATTACGCATTCTTGAAATACGAAACGACTCAACAATCTGTAAGCGTTTTAATGCATCATTTTTGCGTTGCTGTGATGTATCTGTATTTGCCCTGTTTCGTAATTCATAAGATAATTCATCTAAATTTAAACGCGACAACATGTCGTGAATAGCAGCTGCTCCCATTTTGGCAATAAACTTATTCGGATCACTGTCATCAAGCAATTGATTTTCGCGTGGCAATGTTTCGAGCAAGTCCAAGTATTCTTCTTCCGAAATTAATTCGCCCTGAGCAATCAGCAGACTGTTTATAGTAGCTGCTGAAAATGATACGCTGTTTTCGGCGATTCCCGGTTGAATAATTACATATTTTTCGTAATAAATAATTGAATCTAATTTTTTGGTGGGCATACCCAATAAATAACCGATTTTATTCGGTAACGAACGGAAATACCATATATGAGCAACTGGCACAACTAACTGAATGTGCCCCATACGTTCGCGACGAACCTTTTTCTCTGTCACTTCTACTCCGCAACGATCACAAACAATACCTTTATACCTGATGCGTTTGTATTTTCCGCAATGACATTCGAAATCCTTGGTAGGACCAAAAATGCGCTCACAGAACAAACCATCGCGTTCGGGTTTGTATGTTCGGTAATTTATCGTTTCAGGTTTGAGTACTTCGCCGCTCGATAATTTCAAAATTTCTTCGGGAGACGCTAATCCGATAGATATTTTATTGAAATTACCCTTTACTTTATTATCATTTTTAAAAGCCATAATTTTTTATTTACAATTTACAATTGATAATTTACAATTTGAAATTTTCTAATATAAGTCCCCTTTAGGGAATTTAGGGGGTCTATTCCAAATTGATACTCAAACCTAAACCGCGAAGTTCATGTAATAATACGTTGAGCGATTCAGGAATACCCGGTATAGGCATTGGGTCACCTTTTACAATAGCTTCGTAAGTACGCGCACGACCCATTACATCATCTGATTTAACAGTAAGAATTTCCTGCAATATATGAGCAGCACCAAATGCTTCGAGTGCCCATACTTCCATTTCTCCAAAACGTTGACCTCCGAACTGAGCTTTACCTCCGAGCGGTTGTTGCGTTATCAATGAATAGGGACCTATTGAGCGTGCATGCATTTTATCTTCAACCATGTGCCCTAATTTTAGCATGTAAATTACCCCAACTGTGGCAGGCTGATCAAATTGTTCGCCGGTACCACCATCAATCAGGAATGTTTTTCCGTAACGGGGTAACCCTGCTTTGTCAGTCCATTGATTCAAATCGTCAATAGTAGCTCCATCAAAAATAGGAGTAGAAAAACGAACATCTAATTCCTTACCTGCCCAACCAAGTACAGTTTCAAAAATCTGTCCAAGGTTCATACGCGAAGGCACACCAAGCGGGTTTAAAACTATATCTACCGGTGTTCCATCGGCAAGAAACGGCATGTCTTCCTGACGAACTATACGCGATACAATACCTTTGTTACCGTGACGACCCGCCATTTTATCGCCAACCCGTATTTTTCGTTTTTTGGCAATATATACTTTGGCTATTTGTACAATTCCGTTTGGAAGTTCATCGCCTATAGTTATATTAAATTTCTGACGTTTTATCTGCGCATCTAATTCTTTGAATTTTCGCAGATAATTAAGAATCAACTGTCTGACTAATTCGTTTTTGCGTGAATCAGTTGTCCATTTATTCAGTTGAACAGCAGTATAATCAATCTCGCGTAGTCGTTCAATTGTAAATTTACTGTTTCGCGATATGATATCAGCACCTAAGAAATCCTTAACTCCTGCCGATGATTTATCCGCGACAAGCCATATTAATTTTTCAATCAGCGTTTCACGCAATATAGCTGCCTGTGTTTCAAATTCTTCATCTAAGCGCGGAAGTACTGCTTTGTCAGCCAGCTTCGATTTGCGGTTTTTCTGAGCTTTTGAGAACAATCTTTTGGCAATAACTACACCCGACAAGGATGGAGTTGCTTTTAATGAAGCATCTTTTACATCACCGGCTTTATCACCAAAAATGGCACGTAATAACTTTTCTTCAGGTGAAGGATCTGATTCTCCTTTGGGCGTAATTTTACCGATTATAATATCTCCTGGTTCAATACGCGCACCAATTCGGATAATACCATTTTCGTCGAGGTCTTTTGTTGCGTCCTCACTAACATTGGGTATATCTGCGGTGAACTCTTCAATTCCACGTTTTGTTTCACGTACATCGAGTAATTGTTCGACTACATGAATAGAAGTAAAAACATCTTCGCGAACAACGCGCTCGTTAATAACAATAGCATCTTCGAAGTTATATCCTTTCCATGGCATAAACGCCACTTTCAGGTTCTTTCCTATGGCCAGCTCTCCATTTTGGGTAGCATAACCCTCAGTAAGCATCGTACCATTTTCAACATGTTCCCCTTTGCGTACCAACGGACGAAGATCGATAGTGGTATTCTGATTTGTTTTCTGAAATTTTGGTATTTTATATTCTTTTACTGCCGAATCGAAACTAATAAATTCTTCTTCTTCGGTGCGTTCGTAACGAATTTTAATGCAGTCTGCATCAACATATTCAATCAATCCTTTTCCCTCAGCAATAATTTGTGTGCGGGAATCATGAATTAATTGTCTTTCGATACCTGTACCCACAATTGGGGCTTCGCATCGCAATAGGGGAACTGCCTGACGCATCATATTCGATCCCATTAATGCACGGTTCGCATCATCGTGTTCCAAGAAAGGTATCAATGCAGCTGCAATCGATGCAATTTGTGATGGTGAAACGTCCATTAAGTGTACTTCCGAAGGTGAAACCACAGGGAAATCGGCTCCCAAACGCGATTTAACTTTTGTTCGGATAAAAGTTCCATCGTCTCTCAACGGCGCGTTACCTTGTGCTACGACTAATTCTTCTTCTTCTTCAGCTGTAAAATATTCAATGCCTTCGGGTGAAGTATCAACCCGGGCATTTTCAACTTTACGGTATGGAGTTTCGATAAACCCTAATTCGTTTATTTTTGCATAAATACATAACGACGAAATCAGTCCGATATTCGGTCCTTCGGGTGTTTCGATTGGACACAAACGTCCATAGTGAGTATAGTGAACATCGCGAACCTCGAAACCTGCACGCTCGCGGGATAAACCGCCAGGCCCGAGAGCCGACATGCGTCGTTTGTGAGTAATTTCGGCCAATGGGTTTTGTTGGTCCATAAATTGCGATAAAGCATTTGTTCCGAAGAATGAATTGATTACCGATGAAATACTTTTCGCATTAATTAAATCAATCGGGGTAAATACTTCGTTGTCGCGAACATTCATTCGTTCGCGAATAGTACGCGCCATACGCGACAAACCTACACCAAACTGGTTGTTAAGCTGCTCGCCTACTGTGCGCACTCGGCGGTTGCTCAAGTGGTCAATATCATCAACATCAGCTTTAGAGTTTATTAATTCTATCAGATATTTGATAATCTCAATAATATCTTCTTTAGTCAGAATTTTAACACCGGGGTCGATGGCAAGATTGAGCTTTCTGTTGATCCTGAAACGTCCTACATCTCCTAAATCGTAGCGTTTTTCGGAGAAGAAAAGATTATTAATTACTTCACGTGCAGTCGAGTCATCAGCAGGTACAGCATTACGCAACTGCCGATATATATACAGCACAGCTTCTTTTTCGGAGTTGCTTGGGTCTTTTTGAAGTGTATTATAAATGATTGCATAATCATTTTGATTTGCTTCAGGTTTATGAAGTAAAATTGTTGGAGTACCCGCTTCAATAATCAGGTCGATATGCGAATTTTCGAGAACTATTTCTCGATCTATAATAACCTCATTGCGCTCTATACTAACTACTTCGCCGGTATCTTCATCTACAAAGTCTTCAATCCAAGTTTTAAGTACACGGGCAGCAAGTTTTTGACCTACTGCTTTTTTTAAACTGGTTTTGCTGACTTTAATTTCTTCGGCAAGATTGAAAATTTCCAAAATATCCTTATCGCTTTCAAAACCTATCGCACGAAGAAGGGTAGTAACGGGTAATTTTTTCTTACGGTCGATATAAGCATACATCACGTTATTGATGTCAGTGGCAAATTCAATCCATGAGCCACGGAAAGGGATAATACGCGCTGAGTATAATTTAGTGCCGTTAGTATGAGTACTTTGACCGAAAAAAACACCCGGAGAGCGGTGTAATTGTGAAACAATAACACGTTCGGCACCATTAATAATAAATGTACCTTTCGGACTCATGTAGGGTATAGGTCCCAAATAAACGTCCTGAATCACGGTATCAAAATCTTCGTGATCGGGATCGGTACAATATAGTTTTAATTTAGCTTTTAGCGGAACACTGTAAGTTAATCCTCTTTCAATACATTCTTCGATCGAATAACGGGGAGGGTCAACATAGTAATCGAGAAATTCGAGGATAAAATTATTTCTTGTATCAGCGATTGGAAAGTTTTCATTAAAAACTTTATACAAACCTTCTGATTTTCTTCTCTCAGGGGAAGTATCCATTTGAAAGAAATCCTGAAAAGATTTAATTTGCACTTCCAAAAAATCAGGATAATCGTATTGATTTTTTATTGTAGCAAAATTTATTCTTTGCACTTTTGTTGTTGAAGACATTTTCAAAGAGTTTTTTTGTTGATGCGGTGAACTCAATTATTTTATAGACAGAAAAAGGTTTAGAATCCCCCTTATGGAGGGAATCTAAACCAAAGACCTGATAATCAGGTGATATTATTTAAGTTCTACTTCTGCTCCGCCCTCAGCAAGTGCTTTTTTCAAGGCTTCAGCTTCATCTTTTGATACACCTTCTTTAATCACCGAAGGAGCAGCATCTACTAAATCTTTAGCTTCTTTCAAGCCAAGACCTGTCAATTCTTTTACTAATTTTACGATTGCTAATTTATTAGCTCCAACACCTTTTAATAATACATCGAAAGAAGTTTTTTCTTCAACTACTTCGGCTGCTACTGCAGGACCCGAAGCAACTGCAACAGCTGCTGCAGCGGGTTCAATACCATATACATCTTTCAAAATTTGAGCTAACTCGTTTACTTCTTTAACTGTTAAGTTAACCAATTGTTCTGCAAAAGCTTTCAAATCTGCCATTTTATTTATTTTTATTTATTTTTTATTTTTTTTATTTTTAAAAATTATCTTTCGGCTAATGTTTTCAACACGCCGTGGATAGTATTGCCTCCCGATTGGAGTGCGGACACAACGTTTTTAGCAGGCGATTGCAACAAGGCAATTACATCTGCAATAAGTTCGTTTTTGCTCTTCAGGTGGATAAGTGCATCTAACTGATTTTCGCCAATGTAGAAACTTTGTTCTACATAAGCAGCTTTCAATACCGGTTTTTTCAGCTTATTACCTTTAATTTTGCTGAAATCACTGATCACCTTTGCAGGTGCATTACCTGTATTTGAAAGCATCAGCGATGTTTCTCCTTTTAACGAACCAAACAGCTCGCTGAAATTAACTGATGAGTTTTCAAGTGCTTTTTGAAGCAATGTATTCTTTACAACAACAAGTTTAATATCCTCCTTGTAACACACCCGACGTAATTGGCTGGTTTGTGCAGCATTTAAGCCTGCAATATCAGCTAAATAGAAGTGAGCATAAGTATTGATAGTTGACTCGAGTTGTTTTATAATAGCGCTTTTATCTTCCTTTTTCATAAACTTTTAATTTTATTCTTCAACTGATTTTGGGTCAATTTTGATACCCGTACTCATTGTGCTTGAAAGATAAATACTCTTAACATAAGTACCTTTAGCCGACGTGGGTTTTAGTTTCATCAAAGTAGAAACAAATTCTTTAGCATTGCCAACAATTTGCTCAGGGGCAAACGAAACTTTACCTACCGAAGTATGTACAATACCGTATTTATCAACTTTAAAGTCGATTTTACCCTGTTTTACTTCTTTTACTGCTTTTCCCACTTCATTGGTAACAGTACCGCTCTTGGGGTTTGGCATCAATCCGCGTGGACCGAGTATGCGACCTAAAGCACCTAATTTACCCATGATAGCAGGCATAGTGATGATAACATCAACATCAGTCCAGCCACCTTTAATTTTTTCGATATATTCATCGAGCCCAACATAGTCAGCTCCGGCTTCTAAAGCCGATGCTTCCTGATCGGGAGTACATAATGCAAGAACCTTGACTTGTTTTCCGGTACCATTTGGAAGCGAAACTACGCCGCGTACCATTTGGTTGGCTTTACGTGGGTCAACACCTAACCGTACATCAATATCAACTGAAGCATCGAATTTTGTAGTAGCTATTTCTTTTACTAATACTGCTGCTTCCTTGAGAGTGTAGGTCTTTCCAGCTTCAACTTTTTCTAAAGCCAACTTTTGATTTTTTGTCAGTTTACTCATTTTAATTGAAGTTTAATTAATTATTAGTTGGAAATAAACCTTTAACAGTTATACCCATACTTCTTGCAGTACCTGCTATCATTTTCATGGCAGCATCAAGCTCAAAGCAATTCAAATCCACCATTTTGTCTTCGGCAATAACTTTAACCTGTTCCCAGGTAATTTCAGCTATTTTTTTGCGGTTAGGCTCTGCCGATCCTCCTTTAAGTTTTACAACTTCTAATAGCTGAACGGCTACAGGAGGGGTTTTAACAACAAATTCGAAAGATTTGTCGGTATAATAGGTGATAACCACAGGTAAAACTTTACCTGCTTTTTCTTGGGTTCTGGCATTGAATTGTTTGCAAAACTCCATAATATTGATCCCTTTAGATCCTAAAGCAGGACCTACCGGGGGAGATGGGTTTGCCGCACCTCCTTTAATCTGTAATTTAATAAGTCCAGCAATTTCTTTAGCCATAATTTTATTTTTTTTTGTTTTTAAATTGGAATTGTTGATTTGTAACTTAATCGACTATTCCTTTTCTACTTGTGTAAAAGATAATTCAAGTGATGTTTTTCTCCCGAATATCATAACCATAACTTTGAGTTTCTTCTTTTCAGTATTCACCTCTTCAATTACACCGCTGAAACCGTTGAATGGTCCGGAAGTAACTTTTACGTTTTCATTTTTTATGAAAGGGGTAAGCATTTCTTCACCATTTTCGGTAAGTTCGTCCATAGTGCCGAGTATTCTGTTCACTTCAGATAAGCGAATAGCGGTAGGCACATTGTTCTTCTCACCAAGAAAACCGATAACATTAGGGGTGTTTCGAAGCCGATGATGAATTTCATCAATAAGATTTGCTTCAATCAGGACATAACCCGGCATACAACTACGTTCTTTTGTAATTTTTTTGCCGTTACGAATCTGGTAAACTTTTTCAGTTGGGATTAATACCTGAGCTACATATTGACCAAGGTCAGACTTTTTGATTTCAGCATCAATATATTCTTTTACCTTGTTCTCTTTTCCACTAATAGCACGCATTACGTACCATTTAAAATTAGTTGACTCAGACACTTTTATTCCCTCCTTAATTAAAAAATTTACTTTAATTTATCGTAGACAAATGTCATGATATTTTCAAAACTATAATCCATAGCAAAAACAATCAGTGCGAGAATGATGGAAGCTATCAATACTACAATAGCACTGCTGGTAAGTTCCGCGCGTGAAGGCCACGAAACCTTATGAACAAGTTCTGAATACGCCTCTTTGATATAGTTAATTATCTTCTTCATATTATTAATAGAAATTTGCACGGGCAGAGAGGCTCGAACTCCCGACACCTGGTTTTGGAGACCAGTGCTCTACCAACTGAGCTACGCCCGTGTGTTTTCAAGTAAACGAGTTAAGAAGTAAACAAGTAAACGAGGCAGGTATTGATACCGTTTACTTGTATTTTCTTGTTTACTCGTTTACTTGTAACCTTGTTTACCCGTATCCTTGTTTACTTATTTGTATTAATCAAGCAATTCAGTAATCTGACCTGAACCTACAGTACGTCCACCTTCGCGGATAGCAAAACGTAAACCAACGCTGCAAGCTACCGGATAAATCAAAGTTACTGTTAATTCAAGGTTGTCGCCCGGCATAACCATTTCAGTTCCTTCCGGAAGCGTGATTTCGCCTGTTACATCCAATGTGCGGATGTAAAATTGTGGACGGTAACGGTTGTGGAACGGCGTATGACGGCCACCTTCTTCTTTTTTCAGAATATACACTGATGCTTTGAAAGTGGTATGTGGCGTTACTTTATTCGGGTGAGTAACTACCATACCACGTTTAATTTCATCTTTATCGATACCACGAAGCAATAAACCTACGTTATCACCAGCTTGTCCATCATCCAATATTTTACGGAACATTTCGACACCTGTAACAACTGATTTTTTTGCACCTTGTCCTAAACCAATGATTTGTACTTCTTCACCGGTTTTGATTTTACCGGTTTCGATACGTCCGGTTGCTACTGTACCACGTCCTGTGATAGAGAATACACCTTCTACCGGCATCAAGAAAGGTTTATCAACTGCACGTTCTGGTAATAAAATCCAGGTATCAACAGCATCCATTAATTCCATTACTTTATCTTCCCACTCCGGAACACCGTTTAACGCACCAAGTGCAGAACCACGGATAACGGGCGTATTGTCTCCATCAAATTCATAGAATGAGAGTAAATCGCGCATTTCCATTTCTACTAATTCCAACATTTCTTCATCGTCAACACTGTCGCATTTGTTCATAAAAATAACCAAACGAGGTACGTTTACCTGACGTGCCAACAAGATGTGTTCGCGTGTTTGAGGCATTGGACCGTCAGTAGCAGCAACAACAATAATTGCACCATCCATTTGAGCAGCACCAGTTACCATGTTTTTCACGTAGTCGGCATGACCCGGACAGTCAACATGCGCATAGTGACGTAAAGCTGTTTGATATTCAACGTGAGCCGTGTTGATTGTAATACCGCGTTCTTTTTCTTCGGGAGCGTTATCAATAGAATCGAACGAACGAACTTCAGAAAGTCCTCTTTTTGCAAGTACTGTAGTAATTGCAGCGGTCAATGTAGTTTTACCGTGGTCCACGTGACCAATGGTACCTACGTTTACGTGAGGTTTTGACCTGTCAAATTTTTCTTTTGCCATAACTCAAAGATTATTTAATAATTAATTTTTAATATGTTTTATAAAAGCTTACAAAGTAGAGCTGTTGATGAGAATTGAACTCGCGACCTCTTCCTTACCAAGGAAGTGCTCTACCACTGAGCTACAACAGCAATAAAAGAACCGTAAAAATATAAAAACTCCTATTTTTATATCGCTCCTTTCATAAGAGCGGAAGACGGGACTCAAACCCGCGACCCTCAGCTTGGAAGGCTAATGCTCTATCGACTGAGCTACTTCCGCAATTTGATGTGATAATGTGATAATTTGATAATTAAAACAATTATCAAATCAACCTATCAACTCATCATCTCATCGTTTTGTGGGCAGTGAAGGATTCGAACCTCCGAAGTCGAAAGACAGCTGAGTTACAGTCAGCCCCAGTTGGCCACTTTGGTAACTGCCCTGTTTTTAATTAAAAATTTATAATGAATAATTAATAATTTTCATGCCTAAACCTGACAATTATAATATAAAAACCGCTGTTTTTAATTATTAATTATCAATTATTAATTATTTTGAGCCTCTTGTCGGATTCGAACCAACGACCCCGAGATTACAAATCACGTGCTCTGGCCAACTGAGCTAAAGAGGCGAAATGCTTATGTGATAACGGTTTCCGTTGTTTAAAAAGCCGTTTGAATAATGCTATTCAAACGGCTTGCAAATGTACGAAATTATTTTGGACTACAAAACAATTCTCAGAATATTTTATTTTTTAGTTACTTTTTCCTTAAACTTACGTATTTGCTTTTCTAATGCGTCTAATGTCAAATCGATGGCTTCTTCAAAACTATCGCATGTTTTCGATGCGAAAAAATCAACACTTGGAATGGAAACTTTAATTTCTGCTTCTTTATTAGTTGCAGTTTCTGGTTTTACTACTTTTAAATACACTTCTACGTTTATTATCTCATCAAAAATTTTTTCTAATTTCAACATTTTCTTGTTAATGTAAGATTCCAATGCAGTGGTTGCATCAAAATTAATAGACTGAATTCTAAGTTTCATAATTCCTCCTTTTTTTATTTTGCCCTTGGATGAGCACGTTTATATATATTGTAAAGTTCCTCGAAACCGGTATGTGTATAAACCTGAGTTGCTGCCAGACTGCTGTGCCCTAATAAATCTTTAACCACATTAATATCTGCGCCGCCGTTTAATAAACTTGTTGCAAAACTGTGTCGTAACACGTGGGGACTTTGTTTGTGCAGACTGCTTGTTTGCGACATCGTATCATGTACAATATTATATACTAACCTGGGATACATTTTTTTTCCGTTCATTCGTACAAACAATTGTTTGTCACTCAAGTTATCATTTAATTCGTTTCTTTTAAGTAAATAAAAATTCACCTTTTCAACTAATTGTTCACTAACCGGTATTATTCTTTGTTTATTTCTTTTCCCGATTACCCTTATAGTGCACTGCCCAAAATCAATATCTTTATCTTCGATTGAAATAAGCTCTGAAAGTCTGATTCCGGTAGAATAGAACATTTCGATTATCAATAAATCCCTTATGGTTTCAAAATCATCGGGAATAAAAGGATTCTCTAATATGTTTAAGATCTCGTTATGTTTAAAGAACGATGGAAGTGGCTTTTTTGTTTTGGGCAATAGGATTTTTAACGTAGGATTTGTGTGAACATATCCTTGTTTTAACAAAAAATGCCAAAAAGATTTTAATGTAGATATTTTTCGTGCGATGGTCCGTGCCGACAGACGATCTGACATCAGTTTCAGTATCCATTGTTGAAGGTGTACTACTGTGATTTCCGCCGGATTGAATAAAGAGGGGCTAATAACATGAAATTGACAGAACTGAAGAATATCGGTATGATACGACAAAACAGTATGAGATGAGTAATTCTTCTCATACTGTAAATATTGCAGAAATTCGTTGATCATAACCGTAGATTAAATCTGCAACGAAAATAAAAAAAATATATCAGAAAAACAACTTTTTCTGATGATTATTTCTTATTCTTCGCCAAGTTGCAATTTTTGTACGTAAACAGCGTGAATTTTTTCTTCACGTTTTACTATGGAAGGCTTATCGAAACACTGACGACGGCGAAGTTCCTTTACGACTCCGGTTTTTTCAAATTTACGTTTGAATTTTTTCAATGCTCTTTCAATGTTCTCGCCTTCTTTTACGGGGACTACGATCATAATTTATTTGTTTTAATGAGTTATCTGATTTTCAATTTTAATTGGGACTGCAAAGATAGATAATCATTTTTGAAATTCAAAGTGTTTAAAAATAATTTTTACAAGAACCGGAAATAAAATTGTTTTTTGCATTGCCGATAATATTGGAGCAAATAACTAATGCCGATTGTAGCGCCAGCTGCCGCACGATTGTATCGTGTGGCAACACCATTAAATCACAACAATGTTCAATAGTTCTTTTTCCCCTGCCTTTATCTTTCCTTATTCCCACGCGATACAATCGCGCGGGAGCAGGGGGCTTACATGGTCGGAATATATTTACACGAAAATGAAATGCCTATCAGAAAGCTAAATAATGGAAGAATGGCAAAAAGTTATTTCAAACATGGTCTGACTTTTATTGCAACTGTGCTTTTAAATGCTGGTTTTCAATCAA
>JAURYY010000241.1 GCA_030653695.1 Paludibacter sp.
GTATTTCGTTGTTGGTAATTTTCAGTACCGAACTTATCAACTTGCTCTTATTGTATGCATCCAACATGGGGTGATATAGATTTGTACGCCGCAATTCATCATTTTTTGCATAATAGGTCAATGCGAAATTGCGTTCGTTCACCACATCGGTATATTTATCCTGAACACTACCCCGCCTTGAATCACCATATTTCGATTCATTCTGATTATCATCAATATTTTGGGTTATAAACCGGTTAAACAGTTCAGTCTTTCGACTCGAATTACTTTTTGGGGCATCTGTAGCTATTTTATTGTCGGCATTCAAAATTTCCTGTTTTCGTTTCAGATGATCTTTGTTTTTCTCCATGTCATAAGCCAATTGCCGGTATCTGAATGCTTCCTTTTTATTTCCCAAACCGTCATACGATTCAGCAAGACCCATAAAAGCGGGAATGAAGTATGGATATTTTTTTAAAATAATATTATAATCATTGATAGCAAAACGATATTGTCCGAGTGTGTTTTCGAGCATTGCTCTACGGAAACGCGCCTCAACATTGGTTGAGTCAATTTCGAGCACCATTGATAAGTCGGATAATGCGTTGTTATTATCGCCCAGATTAGCACGTAGTAAACCACGGTTGTAGTATGCCAAATCATTCCTTTTATCAAGTTTTATAGCATAATCGTAATCGCTTAATGCTTGACGAAAATTCTTTTTCTGAACATTAATAATACCACGATTTATGTAATCGCCTATATATGTTGAGTTTAACTTAATTGCTTTTGAATAATCACTGTACGCTCCATCCAATTCTTTTTTTTGCATTCGCAACAAACCCCTGGCACTCCAACCCAAACTATTGGTGCTGTCCATCCGAATAAATTGATTGAAGGTTTTTTCTGCTTCCAACGTATCTTTCAGCGCAAGTTGTAAACGTCCTTTTTCGTAAAACAAACCGAATGTTTTCGGGCTCATTTTCATATATTCGTCCAAATCTTTCATTGCCCCCTTGAAGTCTTGCAATCTTTCGAGCGCATCCATTCTACTCATCAGCATGTTCATATTGTTCGGACTGAATTCGAGTGCTTTTGAAAAGTCGGAAGCTGCATCGGTGAATTTTTCCATTTTACGCCTTGCAAAACCACGAACGTAATAAGCCTGAGGTACAAACGGATTACGTTCCACTGCCTCGCTTGCATCAAGTTCAGCTCCCTGAAAATCGCCAAGTTGAATTTTAGCAATAGCCCTATACATGTAGGGTTCAGCCAAATATGGTTTTATCTTGATAACCTGATTAAAGTACTGAATAGATAATACGTAATCTTCGAAATAAAGCGCATTGCGACCTATGGTGAGGATGCGATCGGTGTTCCATTGAGCAAAGCTGAACAGAGGCACTGCTGAAAATATTATAATAAGAAGTATTTTTTTCAAAATTGCGGATTTGTGTACGTTTAAAATTACAAAAAACATACCGTTCTGTTAATAACGATACAAAGAACGCAAATAATCAGTTTTCACTTTCAATTATTTGCGTTTGTTTGTGTTATTTGCATTTTTTCAACTATTCATCAAACGGATTGGCTTCACATCCCTCGTTTATATTAAAAGAAGCGGGTATATCGAAGGTTTCGCTTGAAGCATATCCCAAGGTAGAATCGGAAAGTACTTTTTTCATATACAATGCCCAAATTGGCAATGCCATACTTGCTCCTTGTCCTTCGGCAATATTATCAAAATGAATTGAACGCTCCTCGCCGCCAACCCACACGCCCGATACAAGCGAAGGTGTGAATCCCATAAACCAACCATCCGAATTGTTTTGAGTTGTTCCGGTTTTACCGCCCATTTGCATGTTTAGTCCGTAACGGCTGCGAATGCGCCCTCCGGTTCCTCCATCAACAACACTGCGCAACATGTAAATCATTTTGTAAGCGGTAGTCTCGCTGAAAATTTCGTGCATTTTCGGGTTAAATATTGCAATAACATTATTGTTAAAATCTTCGATACGAGTAACATAAGCCTGTTCTACGCGAATACCTTTGTTGGGAAATGCAGTATAAGCATCAACCATTTCGGCAACTGAAATTTCAGAAGGTCCCAGACAAAGTGATACAACAGGATCTAACTGCCCTCCCACGCCGAACGAACGCATCAGTTTAACCAACGATTCGGGCGTAAACAAGCTCATTAAATAAGCCGAAATCCAGTTGTTTGAATTTGCCAAACCCCAGCGCAAGGTTACTGTTTCACCCATTTTTGATTTTGATGAGTTGCGTGGTGTCCAGGGTCTACCTGCTCCATCAAGTAAAGTTATGGGTCTGTTCACGGTTTTATCACAGGGCCACATACCTTCTTCCATTGCCAATGTATATAAATATGGTTTAATGGTCGAGCCAACTTGACGCCTTCCCACATTCACCATGTCATATTGAAAATGGGTAAAATCTGGACCTCCCACATACGCTTTTACATAACCGCTTTTAGCATCAATCGACATAAATCCGCAGCGCAGAAAATGCTTATGATATTTTATGGAATCTAAGGGTGACATCACTTTATCAACCATGCCATCGTAAGAAAAAACCTGCATTGCAACGGGTTTTTTGAATGATTCTTCCATCTCGGCTGCTGAATAACCGGCTGCTTTCATTCTATAATAACGATCCGATTGTTTCATCGCCCGATTCATTATCGTATTCAATTCTTCCTGATTAATATTCTTAGAAAAGGGTGCATAAGATCTTCCTTTTTTCTCGTTGAAAAACGCTTTTTGTAAAGATTTAATGTGTTCATTCACGGCATCTTCGGCGTATTGTTGCATTCTCGAATCGATGGTTGTATAAATTTTCAATCCATCAACATATATATTGTATGGAGTACCATCAGGTTTTCTGTTTTTTTCGCAAAATCCGAAAAGAGGATTGTTTTGCCATTGCCATACATCATCTTTGAATTTCTGTTCCTGCCAGCTCGCATAATTGCTTCGCACCGGTTCTTTTGCTGTTAACAGCATGCGTAAATATTCTCTAAAATAAGGAGCTAAACCGTTTTTATGGTCGGCTTTCTGGTACTTTAATGTTAACGGAAGATTTTTTAACGAGTCAAATTGCTCATCAGTAATGAAGTCGGATTTACGCATTTGATTTAACACTACGTTTCGTCTGTTTTTTGTACGTTCATTATACCTGACAGGATTAAACAAAGAAGGATTTTTACACATGCCGACCAAGGTAGCAGCTTCTTCAATTTTAAGATTCGCAGGAGTTGTACTAAAATATATCTGAGCTGCCGATTTGATACCTACTGCATTATTCAGAAAACTAAACTGATTGAGATACAAAGTGATGATCTCTTCTTTGGTATATAGTTTTTCGAGTTGTACCGAAATAACCCATTCAATAGGCTTTTGTAACGCACGTTCGATAATGTTTTCGGCATCGGGAGAGTATAATTGCTTTGCAAGTTGCTGTGTAATGGTGCTACCGCCTCCCGAACTTTTGCGCTGTAAAATACCACGCAGAATTACAACACGTGTCAGTGCCATGCCATCTATTCCCGAGTGATCGTAAAACCGGACATCTTCGGTGGCAATAAGCGCATTGATTACATGTTCCGAAATCTGATTATAATCTGATTTTACGCGGTTTTCATTACTTTTTGAAAACCTGCCCAACAACTGCAAATCGGAAGAGTAAATTTCGGTAGCATACTTATTGATGGGATTCTGTAATTGGTCAATTGGAGGTAAATAACCGATCCATCCTAAAGTAATAAAAGTAAACATTAATACTAAAATAATAATAACTGAACCGAAAATCAGCCAAAACCATTTGGAGAATTTTGAGCGAAACGTACTTTTTTGTGATGATTTTGCCATAAATCGAATATTTGCTGTTTTATGACGCAAATTTACAATTTTTTTTCTGAAGGAATGCTGTTATAAAAACTTTTAAAAGTAAAGTTATATTAATCGACCTATATTTTGAAATTTACACTTTCATTAATGCGCTGATTATCATATTAGAAATATTAATTCCTGTTTCCGTTAAACGATATCTGTTATTGATAACATTCATCTGACCTAACGGTATAAATTGATTCAATGACTTTAAAAAGAAATTTTTATATGTTTTTCCGAAAACTTCTTCGATGAAATTCGAATCAGCTCCTTCGGCTGTTCGAAGCGAAACCAATATATAATCGTTGTACCTATCATTAAGCGATAATATTTCCTTTTCGTAAAACAGATCATTATTCTGTAATGCTTTTAAGTATTGTTGAATTGACGACACATTCCACTGCCGCGACACTCCATCGAAAGAGTGAGCAGACGGTCCTATGCCCAGATAAGGTTCAAATTTCCAGTACGAACTGTTGTGGTGCGAACGGAAACCGATTTTAGAAAAGTTAGAAATTTCATACGCTTCGAAATCGTTGCTTTTCATTTTTTGCAGCATGAAAGCATACATTTTGTTCATTGTTTCATCATCAATTTCTGATACAATGCCTTCATTGCGATGTTTCCACAGCGGAGTTCCTTCTTCATAAGTCAAACCATACGCCGAAATATGTTGAATTTTCAGTTCAAATGCATTAGAAAGTTGTTCATTCCATTTCTCTAAAGTCTGAAAAGGCAATCCGTAAATTAAATCAATGCTGATATTTGTGAATCCGGATTTTTGTGCGTTTCTTACAGCCTCGAAAGCCTGAGCGGAAGTATGTCGCCGGTTCAAACGTTTTAAATCTTCATCATCGAATGATTGCACACCAATACTTAATCGGTTCAATCGCAAATTACTGATTTGAACAAGGTAATCTTCAGATAAATCATCAGGATTTGCTTCCAAGGTAATTTCAGCATCATTTTCAACACTAAAAATTGAATAAACCGAATTTAAAATTTCACCTAATTGCGCCGCGGAAAGTAAACTTGGAGTTCCACCACCAAAATAAACAGATGAAACTGAATCTGTTATATAATTCTTTCTTAGTTCCAACTCCTGTTTCAAAGCATCGATATAAGTTGGAATATATTGAGGAGCAACTTGGGTATAGAAGTCGCAATACGTGCAACGCTGCTTGCAAAACGGAATATGAATATAAATGCCTGCCATATAAATTCAAAGATAAAATAAATTTCTTGTTAAAAAAATTATTTTAATTTAGTTTTTCAATATCAAAGTGATATAAAGCAACTTATGAAATATAAACATTAAATTAAAAAATAATATAATTAAATTTCGAGTTTTAATTTTGCGGATAAGAAAAATAAGCCTATCTTTGCAGCCGTTTTGAGAGAGACTTTTCAGAGATATTTCGGGGTGTAGCGCAGTCCGGTTAGCGCACCTGCTTTGGGAGCAGGGGGTCGTGGGTTCGAATCCCGCTACCCCGACAATTTAAAATCAGCTATTTACAAGTAATTTTGTAGGTAGCTGATTTTTTATTGCAACAAACATGCAACAAACATTAAGGGTCAAAGTGCCATTTTAAACAATAAAAAAAGAAGTCTTTATAGTTTTTATTTTTACTTAACCCAGCGTAAATCTCCTGCTACTCCTTTTCCTGCAAAAGTATAGTCTTTAATTGTAAAGTTACCTAAAATAGGGTCGTTCCACAAGGTTGTTGAAGCTACAGGGTAAGCAGTCATAAAATTTTTAATCGAATACGATGTAACTACATTTACCGGATCGTCCACATAATCGGTTGTAAAATAAGACCCTGTAATGGATAAATCAACACCGGTTGCTCGGCGAACTCCATTAGCACCCATGGCGGCACCTGCACTTCCAAAAATTGTATTTCGGATGGTAATTCCGTTCGTTATGGTCGTATTATTGGCATCAATTAAATACCTTGCTGTACCGGCATCCTGCATACCTTGATTGATGGTACAGTTTGTCACGCTAATTGTTCCCATTGTGGCAACTACGGGTGCAGCCACTGTGCGTAAAACCAACGAACCTTTAAAATTATAAATGGTACAATAATTAAAATAAATATTGTTGATATAATCGGCCGAATTACTGTTTACTATGGCATAAGTACTTGAAAACCCTACATCATAAATTGTACACCCGTTAAATGCCAAAGTATCAATAACCTGACTTGTAGAGGCTTGAATTCGCACGGGCGTATTACCATAATTATGCAAATTACAATTGGTAAATGTCAGGTTTTTAACTGAAGTTTGGTATCTGAGAAAATACAGATTTTATTCAGCAAGATTTAAAAGAATGGCTCTATTCTAAGGAACGGTTGGTGGTTTATTATTAGGTTTAGAGACTGTTTGCTAAAAAAGTGAGAGAGAATAGAACGCTGATTTACATGGATTAAGCTGATTTACACTGATTTTTATATTCAATAACGGATTTAAAATTGACTTTGTCAATTGATTTTGAAGAAAAATCATTCCGATTTATCGGAATTCTTATCCGTCCCGATTCCCGATAGCTATCGGGAATCGGGATTATCCGTTAAATCTGCGTTCTATTGATATTAATATGGAATCCTAATGTACTTTTTTTAGAATATACAAACTGTCAACCACGTTTTAGAATTGAGCCAAAAGAATTAGCGACTTAAACACAATCATTGATGAGATTGTAAACGAATTAAAAAAAGATGTTTAACTTCAAAATCCTTACCAGACAAAAGGGAGGATTAAAAAAAACAATATGATAATGACAACAAAAGAAAAATTTGAGCAACTGAAAGAGTTGGAACTAAAGGCAAAAACCAAAAAGGAGCTTGACAGTATCCAGTTAGAGTTTGACCAATTGGCAACAGCAGACCCCGATGGGTTTGAAGATGCTTTTATCGAAAGTGCAAAACAAACACTCAAAGCCGTAAAACAGCTAAAGGTAAAAGAGCAGATAAAAGAAATGCAGGAAATTGTATCGATGTCGTTTATTGCAAAAACTTACTTCAGAAAAACAAAAAGCTGGATGAGCCAACGAATAAATGAACTGAATGTAAACGGAAAGCCCGCACAGTTTACCCCTGAAGAAATAAATACCCTAAACGAAGCGTTTAAGGACATTTCCAAAAAAGTAGGTGAGTTTCGCATTTCGTATTAAATTCAATACTTATTTCAACCGCCCCGGTATTAGTTTATCGGGGCTTTTTTTTGATGTACTGAAATTTTTTAAATCTTCTAAAACGCCTCAGCATATAGTCAATTACCTTGCTGTTTGCTTCATCCACCTTTTTTGTCATTAAAATGATTGAAATAATTGATATAAATTAGAAAAAACCTATATAATGCGGGAAACCACAATAATATAGGCTTTTTCAACAGTCGGGATGACAAGATTCGAACTTGCGACCACTCGCCCCCCAGACGAGTACTCTAAACCGGGCTGAGCTACATCCCGCTCATTTTTTGGTGGCACAAAATTATAAAAAATTTCCTGTTTGCGAAATAAGTTACTCCGTTTTTTGTTTAAAAAATTCAACTTAATTACGTTAGCAAAATAATTTAGTCAATTTTAAGACTTACATTGCTGGATAACAATCAATTGACTCTAAAACCTTTCAATCCCGTCCCGATTCCCGATAGCTATCGGGAATCGGGACAAACTTTCAAACCTTCAAACTTTTCAAACCTTACTTTTACGTAATCGGAGAAATCATTTTTTACACCAGCGGACTAAATAGCCGTGTAATTGACTCTTTTAATTTTTGACTTCTTTTTCTGTTATTCCAGCTTTCAAGTGTTATTTCTTTACAAAATTCAGAATCGCCGAAGTAAAGATTTTTTAATTGAATTGCAGTTTCGGAGTCATATACAAATGCATTGACTTCGAAATTGGAAGTAAAACTTCGCTCGTCCATATTTGCGGAGCCAACAATTGAAATAAAATCATCGATGACTATGGCTTTACTGTGCAAAAAACCTTTTTCGTACCTGAAAACCCTGACACCTGCTTCTAAAATCTCGCCCAAATAACTCGAAGTACAACCATCGGAAAGTCTCGAGTCGGATTTAACCGGTACCATTAACCGAACATCTACCCCGCTCAGGGCAGCAATTTGAATTGTATTCAATATCACATCAGGTGGAACAAAATAAGGTGTTTGAATATAAATATATTTTGTTGCTGACATTATTGCCGCAGCCATTCCTTGCATAATCGACTCCCAGTCAGTGTCGGGTCCGCTGCTTACAATCTGCACAAGATTATCGTTGAATTTTTGAGGTTCGGGAAAGTATTTCGAATCGCTTATTAACTTGCGTTCCACAAAATACCAGTCGTTCAGAAAAAGCAGTTGCAGCCCATGAACTGCCGCACCTTCGAACCGCACAAAGGTATCGCGCCATTTACCTAAAGCATTTCCGTAGATATATCTGTCGGCAACGTTCAGTCCACCGGTAAAACCAATTTTACCATCCACAACCAATATTTTTCGGTGGTTTCGGAAGTTAATTTTACTGCGTCCTAATCTCAATTTGAAAGGTAAAAAAGGGCGCGCATAAACTCCTGCCTTTTTCAACGAATAAAGATAACGTTTTGATAAAAACCAGCTTCCGATAAAATCATAAATCATTCGTACACGAACGCCTTCATTGGCTTTGCTGATTAATAATTCGCGCATTTGATTCGAAATCTTATCATCCTCGAATATAAAAAACTCAATATGAATATGTTCTTTTGCATTTTTTATGGACTCGAACATAGACCTAAAAGTAGAATTACCATCCGAAAGTATTTCAATTTTATTGTCAGTATATCCTGTGGCTTCACTGTTTTTGAAAAGCAGCTTAACCAGATTAATATGATTTCCTCTTATTTTATTCGTATTGAGCAACTCGGTATCATGCGAAGCAACAGGTCTTTCGCTGATTCGGCGAATACTCTTTTTCGAAATTATTTTCTCTTTCCTGAAGTTTTGTCCTAAAAGCAGATAAAAAAACAAACCAAAAAAAGGCAGAAGTATTAAAACCAAAATCCATGACAATGATTTAACGGGATTCCGGTTTTCGAGCAAAACGACCGAAATGGTGCTTATAAGCGTATAGACATAAAGAACGATAAAAAATATGGCTAATATGCGTGTCATTTCAATTGATGATTAGTTAAGTTAAAACCACACAGATTTTTGTAATATAAATATTTATGATTTTCGATTATTTTAAAATCGCAAGGGAGATTGTTAATATTGGGTGCTGCAATTCCATTTCCAATCAGTTGGTCTGAAACTTCTACCTGAGCTTCGTCCCACAAACCTAAACAAATAAAACTATTTAACAACTTGGCTCCTCCCTCAACTAAAACAGAGTGGATATTTCTTGCATAAATCTGTTGTAAAATATATGCCGGATGTACTGTT
The DNA here is from genome assembly GCA_030653695.1 of Paludibacter sp. GTDB lineage: Bacteria > Bacteroidota > Bacteroidia > Bacteroidales > Paludibacteraceae > Paludibacter. The sequence continues at coordinate 9,320 of JAURYY010000241.1, forward strand.
TCAAAATCAGCTTTCACATATTCAATTTTTTGCGTATTTGGTTTTGGATTGGCAGTAAAAATTATAGTCTGAACTTTTTGATCCATTACATTATAACCCACAGGTATATTTCCCAACCGGTTTAAAATGATGCGAACCGGCGATTTTCCCGACCAGTTACGAACTGTTAATGACGGATTGTCGAGCATTACAGTGTTCGAACCAATTAGAATTGACTGGTTTTCGGAACGGATTTTATGTGTCAGTTGTCTTGTTATCGTATTTGAAATCTGCAATGGCAAAACAGTATTATCCTTCCTTTTAATATCAATAAAACCATCCTGTGTTTGAGCCCATTTAAGAAAAACGTAAGGACGTTTTTTTTCGTGAAAAACAAAAAAACGTTTATTTAATTCCCTGTTTTCTTTTTCGAGCACACCCGTTTCGACTTCAATTCCGGCATCGAGTAAAATTTTTACGCCTTTCCCCGACACTTTCGGGTTGGGGTCATGGGTTCCGACAACAACCCTGGGGATGCCCGAACGGACAATTAAATTGGCACAGGGTGGTGTATTTCCATAATGTGAACAAGGCTCAAGATTAACGTAAAGCGTTGAATTTTTCAGAACATCTTTGTCCTTCACCGAATTTATTGCATAAGGTTCAGCATGCGATTCTCCATACCGATGATGGAAACCTTCGCCCACAATTTTGTCTTCATGTACCAAAACAGCTCCCACCATTGGATTTGGCGACACATATCCTTCGGCTATTTTTGCAAGCTGAAGGCAACGAAACATATATTTCTCTTCGATTTTCATAATTAGTTATAAGTTGCGAGTTACAATCCCGATAGCTATCGGGAGAGTTACAAGTTACGAGTATGTATTTCTGAAAGTTATTGCAATTTAAAAATATAATCAATAATTGATGTAAATTGTATTTCAGTAAAAATCAAAAATTTTAAACCGCGTTTTTATCATAAATAAATTATCTTTGCAATATGCAAACAGAATTTGATTATACCCGCGAACAACTTCAGGATGTATATACTGAAAATGAAATACGCAGCTTTTATTTATTGATGAGTGAAAATATTACCGGACTTTCGCGCACCGAATTAAGATTAAACAAAAATACAATTTTTTCGAATGAACAACGCAATAAGTTATATACTTTTATCGAAAAATTAAAAAATTTCGAACCTATACAGTATATTTTGGGTGAAACTGAATTTTGCGGACTTAAATTCAACGTTGATACCACCGTACTTATTCCCCGACCCGAAACAGAAGAATTGGTGGAATGGATTAAGCGCGATCAGATGACAACAGCAAATTTACGAATACTCGATATAGGAACCGGAAGCGGCTGCATTGCCATTAGTATAAAATATTTATTGCAAAATGCCGAAGTCAGTGCATTCGATATCTCGGAAGAAGCTTTAGAAACAGCACGCAAAAATGCAGCACAGAACAAACAAAATGTGATATTTGAACAGATTGATATTTTAAACTCAAATGAATTTTATGAAAAATGGGACATAATTGTAAGCAATCCGCCTTATGTTCCATTAAGCGAAAAGACTGAAATACAACCTAATGTACTGAATTACGAACCACACGTAGCATTATTTGTCCCCACTGACAATTCGCTAATTTTTTATAGAAAAATTGCTGATTTTGCATTAGATCACTTACAGCCTGAGGGTAAACTTTATTTCGAAATTCATCGCGATGCAGGACAAAATTGTATTAAAATGTTGATTGAATCAGGTTTTAAAAATGTTGAATTACGAAAAGATGTGTCGGGAAACGACAGAATGATCAGGGCTGAAAAATAAAACATGCCTTTCAAAAAAAAAATAAATTATTGTTTTAACATTAAACTATCTGCTCCATTTTATGTCTGTAAAGTAATTATAAATGAATTTACCGGTAAAATTATGAATGATTCCGAAGCAGAATTACTACTTCAACTGAGTCAACCCGCAAAAAGGGCGAAGGCATTTTCGACCATTGTGCGCACTTATCAGGAGCGGCTTTACTGGCATATCCGCAAAATGGTACTATCGCACGACGATGCCAATGATATATTACAAAATACATTTATCAAGGCATGGAACGCAATAGAAAACTTTCGGGGCGATTCGCAAATCTCAACCTGGTTTTACCGCATTGCAACTAACGAAACACTCACTTTTTTGACCAACAAAAGAATGAGGTCGTTTTCGGGCATTGATGAAGTGGAAGATACATTGTTGAGAAATTTGCAATCGGACACCTATTTTTGCGGCAACGAAGCCGAAATGAAACTGCAAAAAGCCATTTTAACACTTCCCGAAAAACAACGATTGGTATTTAATATGAAATATTTTGACGATCTCACTTACAACGAAATGGAAACAATACTCGGCACTTCGACCGGTGCCCTGAAAGCATCTTATCATCACGCCGTAAAAAAAATTGAAAAATTTTTAAACGAAGAAGATTTTGTTGATTGACACTTCAAATAATACAAAAACAGACATTTACATACAATCAATAGTTAAATTTATCATCAACAATTAAACCTCTTGTACATTTTAAAGTCAAAAAAACATGAAAGAAAACAAACACCTATCACTTGATAAAATAGGGAATAAAATACCGTTTACAGTACCCGACAATTATTTCGATGAGTTTGCACTTCAAATGGAGAGTCAGACTGATGTGGTTGCCGTCCCTGTTAAAAAACTTTTGAAACCATGGATGTACATGGCGGCTATGTTTATTGGCATTTTATTATTATCCAATGTGGCATACACAGTGTATAATGGCAACATTAACAAGAATAAGGAAAATTATGAAATGTATGTTTATTCACAATTAGACGAATCGGTAATTTTTGATTACTATTTAAATGATTCCAATGCTAAGTAAAATTCAATTTGAAAAATTATCATTATGAAAAAAAATATATTACTATCCTTGTTGTTTGTGGCAATGGTTTTACAGGCACAGGAACAAAATGACAGACCCGGAATAAACGAAATGCACACCCGAAAATGGGAATTCATTGTCGAAAAAGCAAATTTAACGGCTCAAGATGCCGAGAAAGTGCAACCTATTTTCACACAATACGAAAAGGAGGTTTGGAAACTTATGGAGAAAAACAGAGCGTTTTTTATGGGAAAAAAGAATTTCGCCGATAATAAAAAGCCCAATTTCGAAGAAATGAATAATCGGTTCATCAACACTGAAATTGAAAAAGCGCAACTGCTTAAAACTTATTATCAAAAACTTAGAAAAGTAGTTTCCGATGAAACAATTTTCAAAATTGGCGAAGCAGATCGTTCATTCCGAAAAGAGTTGATACGTAATTGGCAGGGTAATCGCAAACAAAGAAATTTACCCTAATCAATTTCTTCATTAAAATTTGAGTTTTCGCTGAATTAACCTTTGGATTAACCCAAAATTATACTATCTTTGCAGACCGAAAAATGGTTCGTTGGCCGAGTGGTTAGGCACCGGTCTGCAAAACCGACTACGGCGGTTCGAATCCGCCACGAACCTCTCTCCAAAAAGCTCACAGTCTTATGGCTGTGAGCTTTTCTATTATTAATTTATCAATTAGTTACAACTAGTATTGAATCTGGTATAGTGATGAAAACTTGCAATAAAATTAAAGAATTTGAAAAACTCTTTACTGTCTTTATGTTTCCAACTTCGGTGTAATAGCTCATCAATAGTGAACTTATCGGTAATATGAGAATCTGTTTCCATGCTCAACTATCTTTGTTTTTCGATCTAAATAACGCATAAACTAAAGTGCAATCTTAAGCTATCTCTACTTTCAACCCAAGTTTCAACCTTTCAGATATTTCGTCCAATTGTTGTTTTTTCTTTACTGTAGCTGAATGGCTTACAATTAAATAACCACCTGATAATTCGTGTTGATTGTAGAAATCGTCTTTAATCTTTGAAACTAAATTCAAACCTAAATGTTTTAACTGAAGATTTTCTACTTTGGTTATACCGACACGTTTTACCACATCGATTAATGTTTCATAGGCATATCGATTTGATATTACAGTACCATCAGGAAAAGTAACCGCCAAACCTGTTTTTGACGATTTTGGTGCGGAAGTTATGGTTTTATCAGTCTTTTTCTCTTTGTCTTTGCTTTTGGGAGCAAGCGAGTACTGTTTGGTTTCTGTTTCATCGGTTATAACTCGTTTACGGGTAAGTCGGACACTCAATGACTCATTGGGAATATAATCGACCACCAATACAATTGGACGTTGTATTTGGGTTATAATGGCTTCTATGCTCTCCGATAAACGAGGAATGATTTCATTTTTAATTAATTCTTCTTCCAGATTATCTACTGCTTTCAGCGTTTCTTCGTGTAAGGGCAAACCTAATTCTTTAAGGTTGGCAATGGATTGATAGAGTTTTTCGAGGTTAGTCATGGGATAAATATTTTATAGAGTTTGAATCTTCTTCATTCCTTTTTGTTCTAAATACAATTGATAAAGATTTCCACCCTCATCCAATGAGCCAAAAACAACTTCATCAGCATTATCAATAATATATTTATTTCTTATTAAAGCCGTATTTACTGACTGACGGTTTATTGTTTGTGAAACCACCGAAACAATCAATAATCTATCTTCTTTCAATGGATTAATTAATTCCTCCGGAATCTGTTTGTATAATGAACGACCTAAAACAAGGATTAATGGTTGCGCTCCTTTTAGTAAAAAATGTAATACATCTTTTTCGAGCTGACTATGAAAACCACTGATAACACATCGTCTTGCATCGCGCTGTTTAGTAGCCCAATCGTAACAAGCCATTACCGATTGTGGCGAAATGTTTCTACTACTTAAAAATGCAGTTTTGGGCAATTTAAGTAAATCTTCATTGCCTATATATTCCATACGCTTACATCATTATTTTTTATCATCCAGTTTTTCGACAACACCAATTTCCTCAAAAAAATGAACCATCTCAGAATATGTGTAATTTCTGTCATCTGTATCTTTGGAATCTATTGATCTGCGCCCATTAGCAACAGCAGTATCAAAATTACCCCCACATTTAATGATATGTTGATGTGTACAAAAGGGTGATTTCTTTTCATAACCAGGTATTTTTCTTTCAAGTTGCCTTTTTAATTCCGGCTCGAACAATCCAAATTCACTGGTTGTATATTGAAAATGGTAATAAAACCACAATTCTGTACAAGGGTGTGTTTCGTAGAAAATAACTTTTTTACTTTTACGGTATTTTTGCTTTAATTTCTGATACTCTGTCATTTCTTTCGAATCTCTCAACTTAGTATCCATATCAACAACACACATTACCTTATCATAGTCTATATTTGCCTCAATTAGCTTTTTCAATTCAGCAACAGAAGAATGTTTTGGTATGAGTGGCTTAGGCTTATATCCCAATAGTTTATCCTTAAAAGCATCTTTTAAAGAATCAACATAAATAGATTCTGTTTTGCCATCACCAATAATAACAATCTGTTTACGTACGGGTTGTTTAGGTCTTGCCATACAAATCAGTTTTCTGAATTATCAATTAAAGTAGAACCCAACTCTGGTTTTGCTCCTAACTTACCAATTTTATAGGCATTAAACAACGACAGTTTCTTATGTAATTTAAAATCTGAAGCTGAAAACAGTTGACTTTCTGCAGTTTCATGTGATTTCTCAACCAACTTTACCATATCACGACGAATAAAGTCTTCGTCTAATAATTGCTGATTGTGAATTGAAATAATCAATTGTGAATGTTTACTGTTGCGAACAAACCGTAGTAACTCGTTTATCATCAAATCATAATGCAAACTATCCTCAAATTCATCTATTAAATAAATACAATCCGAATATATTAAATCATACATCTTTCGGCTCAGACGGAAGTATTCAACTGTTCCCAATGATTCGTCTTCTAATTTCAATAAAAAATCACCACGATGGGTAGAATGTGTAAATTGAATTTTCTTTACTAATCTCTTGTAAAGGTTGCTTAATTTTTCTTCGGATAAAATATTAGAGTTTACAATTCGTTCATTCAATTCTAATGGATTATCTTCAAGTTCTTCAATTATTTCAAAATCAGTGATATTAAAATCTGAACTTTTAAGTGCATCTGCAATAAATTCTTTCAACCTGATGTCTTCCTGTGCTTCTAATGCAATATTAATCGATTTGCCATGTTCACCAGTTTTATGCATTTTTTGTTCTATCCATTGAAATAACTTTTCAAAAACTGTATTCTCATCTTCAATAATTACTTTCGAAAACGTTGACAATACAGTATGATTCATCAATGTGTTGGATATTATTGTTTTAACCGAACTTTTTGACAAACCTACCGTAGTTCCAAATATAATCTTTTTATCTTCAGTCCGTTCATAAATCGTTGCCCTTCTCAATCCATTAACATATTCAAGTTTCTCTGATATAATTGAAGTCTCGTTATACTTTACTTCATAAATATATTTTACATCACGTATATAAAATATAATACCAAAAACAGTAGGTTCACCTTTTCTTAATGCAAAAGGTTTATATTGGGTTACTGATTTACTTTTGATGTCCCTTGGTGTAATCAGTAAATGCCACAAGGTTTCAATTGCAAATAGTAAATTAGATTTACCAGAAGCATTAGCTCCATACAAAATAGCAGTCTTTAGTAGTCGTACTCCGGGCTTTACTTCTACGGTTAGTTCATCGAGGTATGTTTTATCGCTGGTTGCCTCAAAGGATACATATTGCCGATCTCCAAACGACATGAAGTTTTCGACGTAAAATTCCTGAATCATATTTTTATCTGTTTATTTGGGAAATTATTTCCAAAAATAACGCATAAAATTCAAATATAGTTCAAAATAAGCGTTGTTTTAATGTATATTAACCTATACTCGTGCTGACTTTCACATTTTAGTCATATTGGCGACTTTACTCCCCTTCACCCTCCAACTCTTTACCCATACGGTACTTAATATCGTAGTTGATAATAAAATCCAACTCCTCATCTGTAAAACCATAATGCTGCGCTAAGACTTTGTCGATTTCGTCGATAATGGGTTTGGATTTTTGTGGAAAGAACTGCATAAATTCAACATCACCAGTTTGGTATTTCGCTTTCTGCATTATTGAATTTTTCTCCATATCTGCCATTAAATCACCACATAATGATATAAGCCTGTTTTTTAAGGTGGAATCTATGAATTCTACATCAATTGGAAAGTCTTTTAAGTCGCTTGGATTATTAGTTCTTGCATCTGAATGCATTATATAATACCAGTAATATAGTGAACTATTAAGAACAGATATTGCAAGTTTTAGCGTATCATTATCACAGAGATATAAATAGCTTTCACGAGAGGATATTGATTTTAAACCGTTTAAATAAAAGGTCGGTTGGAAATCGGTCATGATTTTCCAATACCGACCACCACTATTTCTATAATATAATACATTTAAACTCCTTGAACGAGTTGTATAAACTCCAATATTTTTTTGTACTTTTCTACATTTTGAAATAACAGACGATTCATTATTACAACTAATTTTGGGTACGATTCCATTTAATATTGTGTTTTTGGCATCGGAATATGATATATTGTCAAATAAAAAGTTTCTTGAAGTAGAATTCCATTTATAATAATAGGTTGAATTAATTCTATTTACATTTGTCTTAGATTGCTTTTGTAAAATAGAAATAGCTAAATTTCTTTCAGCTCCTTCAAACAATTTACTCGGTCTTTCGGCATAAAAGCTAATATAAATTTCAGAACAGTTTTCAAATTCAACTTTCTGAAAGGAAGCCATTCTATCTGTGCAATATGCACTTAATGGTATAATCATACCATTATATGACTTTTCTTTCTGAATCCTTAATGATCTTTCAATTACAAATGAATAAAGATTACTCGAAGACAAACATTCATAATTTTTTAAAACATATTTCTTCTTTACGGTTGAGTATTCTACATACGGCGGATTCCCAATAATCACATCAAAGCCACCATTTCCTTTTATTATTTGGTAGAATTCAGCTAACCAATGAAAGGGTTGGTGAGAAGTGAGCCAATCTTCATATTTCAAAGCACTTTGAGTGCTATATAATCTTCGATTTAATGTATTGTTTAGGTCTTTTAAGCGGGCTTGTAAGTCTGTTTTTGCCTGTTTAAAAATGGCCATATCGCTATGCTGATTGAGTTGAATTTCTTTAAAGCGTTGGTAAGTGAGTGCCACTTTATCCATGCCATCTTCTACCTTTTCTTTAAATTCGAGGTTTGCGAACATATCACCATAAGTCAGGTCGTGGTCGAGCTCCGCTTCGGTGGCATAACCCACCAGCGTATTTCCACAACGTATATTAAAATCAATATCGGGCAATGGGTCAAGCCCTAAGTTATCGGCACGTCGGTTTACATCCACCACCGCCACCATTTTCAAGAACAAGCGCAATTTGGCTATTTCAGTAGCTTCAGGCATAATATCTACACCATAAAGGTTGCGTAGGATAATGCTTTTGTATATAAAATACTGAATGTTACTGCGGTATTTATTACTTATTTCGCCCAGTTCGTCTTTAAATAAGTTGGAGTTTTCACGGTTAAAATCCTCCATACGGGCAATACAGATTTCGTAGAGTGGTTCCAGGATATTCATTGCCGCAAATAGAAAAGCACCTGAACCGCACGTTGGATCAAGAATGGTAATTTTTAATAAGGCACGATAAAAATGGAGTACGAACAAATGGTCGGTAGTTCGTTCTAATAAGTCCTGTACGAAAGTGCGAATATCTAAGTTGTAGGTAATAAAATCATTGATTTGAGTAATTTCACCGTTGGCAATTTTGTTTATCAACTCATTACATCGCTGGCGACGTTCCACTGTTTCGCGCCAAATTTCGGTAGGTAATGCCATTGTTTCGTGCGTTGGTTCATTCCACCGGGCGCGTCGGTTTAATAAATTGGGCTGAGTTGTGTCAATACCATTTTCAATATAATCGGGCAATGGCAGGTCCATACCTTTTTTTACTGCATTGTAAATATAGCGGTGGTCGCTGTTTTTTACCGTTTGCCAAACGTAACCTTCGGGCTTAAAATGCTTTTTCGAAGGCGATTTGGCTACTTCGTCCATCAAGTAAGGTATAATGCTGTTTTTACCGATATATTCGGTTATATCTTCTTTGGTGTAATATGCACCCATTTGAGCTCGGTCGTTGATATATTGTTCAAAAATATAACCCAACACATCGGGATTTATATCTTTGCCGGTAGCAGTAATGCGTGTGTCTAAGTGCCATCGCCATTTATCAAAAAAGTCGAATAGGGTTTCGAACGCTTTATCATCAATGTCAATAGCTGCGTATTGTTTTTCAAGCTGGTGTTCGTCAAACATACCGCCATTCAGATACGGAATGCGTCCGTACATTTTTTCAAAATCAAGGTCGTGTGTAGGATTATTCAACCCTCCCCGAAACAATACAGTCAGGAATCCTTTGTAGAATGATGAGAAAAACTGATTTTCACCTTGTTGTTGCTGTGTCCAATTCAGTTTATTACGCAAATAATGTTCGTCGAAATTCAAAAAACCTTTCTTTTGAATAAAATAACAGAACATCAACCGATTTAGCATTACCGAAGCATACCATTGTTTATCACCCTCTACATCGATACCCTGAATAAAACTGACAAATGATTTGTGTTGTGTTTTGAAACCTGCATAAAAGTCTTTTGTTATTTTACCAGCGTTTACTTCAAATGCTTTGTGAATTCGGGTAGTAACATCCACGATAGTAACATCTTCGTCTATGTCAAAGCTAATATCGTGTAACTTTCCAAAAAGAAAATCGGCTTGAGCCGAAGTTGGATATTCAATAGTAACCAAATCGCGTTTCTCAACTGTTTTTACAGGAGTAATCCACAAATGGTGTTCGCAGTTTGTTTTTTTGAAAATAAGAATATAATCGTTGGAATATCGCCGTAACTTGATGTCAATTTTCCTACACAGTGCATTTTGGGGTATAGAATCAACCATGCACTCGTAAATAATAAAACCACGTTTTTGAGCTACTGCCTGAAATTCAAATTCTATATCGTCAATGCTAATAGAGGTATCGAGCTGATGTCCTGCCCTATCCCAACCTAATTCATTGAAAAATTCGATAAACTGTGTAGCACTTAGATATAGGTTAAATTGAGTACGATTCATATTTTTAGATTTTAGATTCAAGAGCCAAGATTCAAGACATTTTCAAATTCTTGGTTGCACCAAGCGGCAAAGCCGAGCGGGCATGTTGGTTAATATTTAATTGACTATCAGCTTTTGCACCCAATCTGATTTATTGATAGACCTTGTTGAGTTTTTTTAGAATAATATCTCTCAGAAATTGTTTGCAAAATAGAATATATAGTTGAAATTAACTAAATCAATAAGGTTTAGATTCATCGCATAACATCATTCTACTAAGGTTAAAAAAATAATCACTACATTTTAAATTTGGATAAACTCCACACATTCAGCGATTATATTTGAATTTAAAACCTTATTTTCAATTTTGCAACCTTAGTAGAAAAAAAATAAATAATAAAATCTAACCTTATTACCTTATTTTATTTTTTGATAAATTATTGATTTAAATTTACTATTTGCACAAACATAATTGGTTATTTCGCAATAATTCTACCTTTGGGTGCAAAAGCTGATAGTCATTTAATATTTTCAATTAGTCTTCGTTTTTTAATCCCATTGAACAAATAATTTGCGGGTCTTTGTGCTTTGTATCATCTTCATTAATAATGCATAGTTCATCATTTTTGCGAAGTTCAACCACTAACTCGGCTAATTCCATAACCGGAGCACCACGTTTAAGTTGTTGACCTAAAATATACTTTGCATTTTCGAACAAAGGGTAGTTGTAAATGTCATCTACTGCTAACTTCAAATCGTCTGTTACAAACAAGGTGTTAAGATTGCTTTTACAATAACCATCGAGTAGTGTAAACAAACGGTACTTAGTACTAAACCTACTCCCCAAAATACCACTTGTTTTTACATCTTGTTGTTGCATTAAGAGTATCGATTTCTCAACTAAGTCGTGGTGAGTTTCTAAAGGCTGTAAAGCTGATTCATCAATAGGGCAAGACAATGTATTTAAAATAATATGTTGAGATTGAGTAACAACTTCCTTTTTTGCATTCATCCAAGTCAACATATCGTTACCTTCCGGGGTTTTTGCATAGGTTATTACCCCTTCTTTCAAAGAGCTATCATTATTTTTCTTTGTCGAATAAACCACATTGCTCAAACTTGGTATAATAACTTTAAGCATTGGATTGGCTTCGGTGGCTGTTTTCCAAATCTGGAATGCTTGTGAAGCCAAATCAACTTCACCTTCATCCTCTTCGTCAATTGTTCCGGCTTTCTCATTGTACATATCCACCAAATTCTGCTCATTGCCTTCAAAGAAGATTTCATCGCCACCTACAATATTGGCACTCTCGTTGATACGGTCATTCAATCTACGACGAAGATTGATTATCCGTTCAATACCTTCTGCCGGAAAAAAAGAATAACAATAAATTTGTTCGGCTTCCTGCCCGATGCGGTCAACACGTCCGGCACGCTGAATTAATCGGATGATTGCCCAAGGAAGGTCAAAATTTATAATGATATGTGCATCTTGCAAATTTTGTCCTTCGCTCAGAACATCGGTGGCTATCATAACCCTTGTTTGATGTTCGATTGGAATTTCAGTATTTGCCTGATTACTTACAGGTGAAAATTTTTCAACAGCATGTGTTGGATTGTCGCTATCGCCAGTAACACATGCAATATGTGTTATTCCCCGCTTTTTTAATTGACTGAAAACATAATAAGCTGAGTCGGAAAATTGTGTGAATACAATCATCTTTTCATCTTTATGCGTTTTAGTAATCATTTCGGCTAAGGCATTCAGTTTCTGGTCGGTTTTAGGATTCCATGCTCCACAAAGCTCAATCATTTGAATTAGCGTGTCGCAATCTTTTTTCAATGCCAGTTTCAATGACCGTTTGAAGTAACGGCTATCAATCCAACTGATACGACTTGTATTACTGCTAATAGTTTGATAATACTCTTTGGCTTTCTGAATATATGAATCAAATTCAGTTGAAAAGTTTATATGTTCATTTGTGGTTTGTTCAGAACCATTACCTTTTACACCTTCAAATAAAGTCCCCTCTAAATCGTCATCATCACTATATCCATCAGGTAAATTTCCTTCGTCGCCAATTGGCAATGGCAACTTATTTTCTATGGCATAGATATAAAGTGAATTCCGTAATATATGCCGATAAAGCGAAATGAGAAATGATACACCACTACTGTCTAAGCGTTTATAGAAGTTAGTTCTACAAAAACCCATCATGCGTTCACCAGCACGTGATAAATTTTCTAACACCTGATTTTCAGTATCGTTTGCATTCTTGATCTTTTCAGGATCTATATGCTTACTCAATCCATAACGAGGGAGTTTTAATCCGCTCATTAAATCAACCATCTCTTGTGAGTAAAGGCGATTGAATTGATCGTTATCTTCTGTTGGGAATTTAATGGCTCGTGGTAAACGTTCAGGAAAATAGGATCGTTTACCGTTGCTGAATTGAAGATATTTACGCCCATTACTTTCGTCTAATGGAGCATAGTTCTCTTTAATAAAAGTACGTGTACGACGTACTAAAAAAAGCCGCATTAATTCCCTCCAGTCGTCTGAATCTGAACTTCTTTCGAATGCTTTAATACTGCGGATATAATCTTCTGCATGTCTTTTAGAAAATTCACGTGTGCCACCTAATGTGCGAATATATCCTTCGGGCTGAATACCCAAGTCGGCATCTTCTCGGATAAAGAGTTTTAGTTGGTTACTTAAATCGCTAAAATCTTTATTGTAAGGGGTAGCTGTCAATAATAACACCTTACTACTTTGGAATTCAATCAGTTCTCGTATGTTTCTGTATCGTTGTCCTTCACTATTTCTAAGATTATGACTTTCATCAATAATAACCAACCGATAATACTTCATGTTTTTATAATCCAATCGTTTAGAAATGGAAACAACATCAGCTTTTAAATCGTATTTGATTACATGTTTTTTCCACATTTCCTGAAGATTAGCCGGACAAAGAATGAGTGTGCTACATGCATTCCTCATTTCATACACTTTTGCAACTGCGCAAGCTGTAATTGTTTTTCCTAATCCGACCACATCACCAATCATAGCACCACCTCTACGCTCAAGGTGCCGGGCTGCTAATTTTACGGCTGTTGATTGAAATTCAAATAATTCATTCTGAAACTCGGTAGGTAAATTATATTCACTGATACCATTTCTTGCCTCTTGACTAAGGTGGTAGGCAGTTTTCAAATAAATATAATAAGGTGGAGTTACGATTTCACTTGCCCAACTTTCATCAATAATTTCAATTAATTCTTTGCTTATATCAATTGAAAGTCTGTCTTCCCAACGGTCGTTAAACCAATTCGCTAATTTTTCGGCACTATCACTATCTCCAAATTCTGCATTCAATTCACCTTGTCCGGTAAGCCCACTGTATGTAAGATTACTGCTGCCCATAATGGCTTGAATCTTATTGAAGTGATCGTCTGGTCTGTGAGCCAGATATAATTTTGCATGAAGTGGTTCTTTCAGATAAAGTTTTACGACTACACGCTCTTCTTTTAATTGAGCTGAAAGTCTGCGTAATGTCCATTCATCTTTTGAAGAAGGGATTCCTACTGTTAGCTGTTTGCGAAACTCTGCTGCGATTTGTCGCTTGCACCGTTTCACATCTTCACTGTCAGTCAGATTATTATCAAGTTTTGAATATAAACTTCGTATAATGTCCTCTGGAGGGCGGTGCATTCCAACTAAAAGTCGACAAATTCTAAAAATTCTTTCATCTTGCTCATAAATATATTCACCTTCAATTTTATCTACTTCATTTAAAACAAGATTCCATCCCCTCAAATTAAAATATCCCACACAAAAATCAAGGTGTTTTACACCGTGATTTGAAATTATATCGTGAAGACCTTTTGTGAATTTTAAATCAATATTGTCGTATATTCTGGCCATAAAAATTGTTAGGAATAAAGAGTAATTTATTAATAACCGTTTAGTTTTATGTCTTTGTTGAATTTCTTATCCATTGCAAAAAATACTCTGTCTGCATTTTCAAATTCAACATTATATAGCTGGCAAGCCTCTTTCATTTTATCTAAATAGTCAGTATAAAGACAAATTTGCATATTAATGTCTTTTAAATCGTATTTTAGTTCCTTGCCAAATAAGAATCTATATACTCGCTGATCAATAATTTGATAAACTTTTGGATTTTTAAAACGAAGGATAGTTGAGACCATTGCTAAACGAATCCCCTTTTGAGAGTAATGAAGCAAGTGTAAAAATATCTCACCAAGTAATGCAATATCAATTTCTGTGTCTTTTTTGCTGATTCTATTAATTAATTTCATAGTTTCAACATCGATAGGAGCATATCTATTTACTTTCCATAGAACAATTTGATTGATAATTTCTTGATTAAAATCTGTGTCAATTAAGTCTAATGCTTCAGTTTGTTCCGGTTGATATTTGTAATCATAAGAATTACAGTCAATGTCAGTAAGTGAAAATTCAAAGATTGTTTGCATAGAAATATAATCTTAAATATGAATTGTTAATTTTCTCACACAAAAATAGTCATTTACTTTAACTTTGCAATCAAAAGAAAAAAATAAAGAGTTGATTAATTTGATTTCTATTTTTATAAATCAATTATCGAATCCTAAATATTACAAAAATATGACTTAGTATTGGCAACTTATAACTATAAATATAATGGTATTTTTTTACATCAAAGGTTGGTTGATTTTGCTAATTTCCTAATTGCTTTTCTGTAATTTACTCCCAGCAATTCTGTTACATCACTCATGAGGTAATAAATCTTGTACACGACAGTTGTATAAGAAATATAGCCTTCATTGCGCCAAGTTTGTGCGGTACGTTTACTAATATTTATTAATTGGATAAACTCTTGATTGTTGAGAAAAAAACCTTCTTGGTTTTGCTCAAAAGCAACCGTGAAGGTTTTTTCTTTTAAATCAGTTGCAGCATATTTTTCATCTGTCTTGACTTATGCGTTTTCAGTTGAATATTATTTTTGTACATTTGCAAACGTAAATAAAAAAAACATGAGAATCCGATTTGCTATAAACTTCAAAACCCAATGGGGGCAAACCATACAACTTGTTTTGAATCGACCTGATGGCATAACAAATTATTACGATTTGGTTGTTAACAACTTATCAGAATGGTTTGTTGAAATTGAAACAGAAATAGAATTAAAAAAAATAAACTATCGATATTTTATCGTTAATAGCGATCAATCGAAAACCGCTGCCTACGGAGATTCACGAACAATAGAAATTCCTGAAGGCTCCGAACGGGTGAATGTTGTAGATTACTGGAGACTTCCGAATAATGACAGACCTTTTTCGTCAACAGTTTTCGCTGATTGTTTTTTCAATCGACAATCGACTGCAAAACAAACATTTACCAAAAATGAAAATCTGATATTAAGCATTAACAGTCGGCATATCGAGCCCGATCGACATTTTGCTATTGTTGGAAATCAGCCGGCGTTAGGCAATTGGGATGTCAGCCACAAAGTGCGGCTCGATGAAACTGATTATCCGATTTGGAAAATTGCACTCGATACAACCGATTTTGTATTTCCATTAGAATACAAGTATTTAATTGTTGAAACTTCGACCGATAAAGTATTGGCGTGGGGCGGCGGTCCGAACAGGAAATTAGAAAAAATAGATTTACAAACCGCCACCATTGTTCATGATGAGAATTTTTTGCGCACCATCCATTCGTGGAAAGGTGCTGGTGTAGCCATTCCGGTTTTTTCGCTGCGAAGTAAAAAAAGCTTTGGAACCGGCGAATTCAACGACTTGAAACTAATGATTGACTGGGCACTGAAAACCGGACAAAAACTAATTCAGACTTTACCCATTAACGACACCATTTTATATCATACCAACTACGATTCGTACCCCTATAATGCAGTTTCGGTCAATGCGCTTCATCCCATTTATCTTCATTTGGATACAATAGGAAAACTGAAAAATGCTGAGCGAAAAGCTTACTACGAGTCGAAAAAGAAAGAGTTGAACAAAAAATCATTCTCCGATTACCAAAACGTAATGAATGTAAAATGGGAGTTTTTCCGTGAAATATATCCACTCGAAAGCAAAAAAATATTTTCTTCAGCAGCATATAAAGATTTTTTCAACAATAATCAGGAATGGCTAGTGCCGTATGCAGCCTTTTCGTATTTGCGCGACCTCTACGGCACACCTGAATTCAGAAGTTGGGCCGAACACAATTATTACAACAGCAAAGAAATAGAGGTTCTTGTATCGCCCGAAAATGAACATTATCACGATATTGCGATATTCTACTTTCTTCAGTATTTACTACACGAACAGTTATCCGAAGTGCATGATTATGCCCGCTCAAAAGGCATTGTTATCAAAGGCGACATACCTATTGGCGTTAGTTCACGCAGTGTAGATGCTTGGGTCGAACCTCAATTATTCAATTTGAACGCACAAGCGGGAGCGCCCCCTGATGACTTTTCGGCAACGGGGCAGAACTGGGGATTTCCAACCTATAACTGGGAAACTATGGCGCAAGATGGTTTTCAGTGGTGGAAAAAACGTTTTCGAAAATTATCGGAATATTTTGACGCCTACCGCATCGACCATATTCTCGGTTTTTTTCGAATTTGGGAAATTCCCGAAAATGATGTTTGGGGACTTACGGGCTGTTTCAATCCATCGCTCCCCTTGTCGAGAAACGAAATTGAAAGCCGCGGTATAATATGGGACGAAAACCGTTTTCTCAAACCATACATGAAAGAACATGTGTTGTATTCCATTTTCGGAAAATATACCGACGATGTAATTCGTGAATACTTGTTGCAGGACGGCTGGCAAAACTATAAATTTAAACCCGAATACGATACACAAAAAAAGATTGAAACCCATTTTGCGCGATTGGGTTATAGTTTCAGCAATAAAGATGTCTTGATTCGCGATGGATTGTATATGCTTCACTGCGAAGTGCTTTTCATACGCGACATTCGTCAGCCCGACAAATTTCATCCTCGCATTTCGATGTACAGTTCGGCTACATTCCGCGATTTATCGGAAAATACCCGAAAATTACTCGATAAACTTTATATTGATTATTTTTATAAGCGGCACACCGAATTCTGGAAACAGGAGGCATTAAAAAAACTACCGGCACTCGTTTCATCAACAAAAATGTTGGTTTGCGGTGAGGATTTAGGAATGGTACCCGACTCGGTTCCCAATGTAATGAATGAACTCGAAATATTAAGTCTTGAAATTCAGCGAATGCCCAAAAAGCCCAATACCGAATTTGCTATGCCTGCCGATGCACCCTATCTTTCGGTTTGCACCACTTCGACTCACGACATGAATCCGCTAAGAGCCTGGTGGGAAGAGGATGCAAACGTATCACAGCGATTTTATAACCGGGCGTTAGGAATGCAGGGAACAGCTCCCGAAAAATGTGAACAGTGGATTGCCGAAAGGATTGTAGAGCAACATCTTGAATCGAATGCAATGTGGATAATACTGCCTCTGCAGGACTGGATAGCAGTAGAATCAACCCTTTGCCTCGACCATCCTTATGCCGAAAGAATCAACGTGCCAAGCAATCCGCGCAATTTCTGGTGTTACCGCATGCATATTGCCCTTGAAAAACTATTGAAAGAAGAAAAATTCAATAATAAACTAAAAGAAATGATTGAAAAAGCGGGGAGATAAACCAATGTGATAATAAGCCAATTTGCCAATGAGTCAATGTGATAATTTGAAAATGAGTCAACAACACAATTTGTCCCGTTAGCTTTTGGGAGTGCCATTTTTTTTAACGTAAAAGGCGAACCAACGGTCATCAGCTAACGGGAGATAATCATAAAACGCGAAACTTTCAAACCTTTCAAACAACAAACTTTTCAAACTATAAATTAAATGAGCGATCAACGTTATAATTTAAGAGGCGTTTCAGCTTCGAAAGAAGATGTACACCAAGCGATTAAAAATATTGACAAAGGACTTTTTCCGAAAGCATTTTGCAAAATAATTCCCGATTTTTTGGGAAACGATCCTGAATACTGCAATATTATGCATGCCGATGGAGCAGGTACAAAATCGTCATTAGCTTATATTTACTGGCGCGAGACAGGTGATTTATCAGTTTGGAAAGGCATTGCCCAGGATGCCCTTATCATGAATATTGATGATTTATTGTGCGTTGGCGCAACGGATAACATTCTTCTATCGTCCACAATAGGCAGGAACAAGAACTGTATTCCGGGCGAAGTAATATCGGCAATAATAAACGGAACGAATGAAATAGTGGAAGAACTCCGCGAAATGGGCGTGAACATTTACCCAACCGGAGGCGAAACAGCCGATGTAGGCGATTTGGTACGGACGATTATTGTTGACAGCACGGTAACCTGCCGCATGAAAAGAGCAGATGTGATTGATAATGCAAATATTAAAGCCGGCGATGTGATTGTAGGACTTTCGTCGTGCGGACAAGCAACGTACGAAAAAGAATATAACGGCGGTATGGGAAGCAATGGGTTGACCTCAGCCCGCCATGATGTTTTTGCCAATTATCTGGCTACAAAATATCCCGAGAGTTATAATCCCGATATACCACAAAATCTTGCATATTCCGGATCGTGCAAACTGACCGATGCTATTGAAGAATTGGGTATTAATGCCGGAAAATTAGTACTGTCACCCACACGCACATTCGCTCCCGTGGTGAAAAAAGTATTAGAAGAGTTGCGTCCGTATATTCACGGTATGGTGCATTGTTCGGGTGGAGCTCAAACAAAGGTATTGCATTTTATTGATAATCTGAAGGTTGTGAAAAACAATTTATTTCCTGTTCCTCCTTTATTTAAACTTATACAAAAAGAATCGGGTACCGACTGGAAAGAAATGTATAAAGTTTTTAATATGGGGCACCGGTTAGAAGTATATTTACCGGAAGAATTTGCAGGCAAAGTGATTGAAATTTCGAAATCGTTCAATATCGATGCTCAAGTTGTAGGTTATTGCGAAGAATCGACAAAAAAAGGATTACTGATTGAAAGCGAATTCGGGTGCTTTGAGTATTAAAAACCCGCTCAAAGGCATAGAGTGAACTTCAATAAATTTATTAATATCAAAATTGTATTGCAATGCAATGAAAGGTAAATCATGGACTAAGGATCGTCCTTCTTCTCATACTTTTATCTTTGCAACGCCTTAGAAAATATACATGCAGGGACTTCCAATCCTGCCGGCTTAACATTAAGCCCGACAAAACATAAAATTCCTGCATCGTACCCTTGTAGTTTTTTTCTGTTTGGTTTACTCAAACATATTCCTGAAACGCGAAAAGAAATCGTGCGAATTTTTTGAATTTGGCTTTACATTTTCCGATTTCTCGAGTTTTTCTATCAGCATTTTTTCTTCCCTATTCAAATTTTCAGGAATATATACACCTAAATTAACCAACAAATCGCCTGTTCCATAACGGTTTACATTAGGCAAACCTTTTCCGCGTAATCGCAGCACTTTACCGGGTTGTGTTCCGGGTGCAATGTTTACTTTTACTTTTCCATCCACAGTAGGAACTTCGACTGATCCGCCGAGAACTGCCATGGGTAGTGTAAGCAATAAATTGTAAATCAAATCATTTTGATCACGAATTAATTCGGGATGAGCTTCCTCCTCAATTAACACCAGCAAATCACCATTCACACCTCCGCGACGGGCTGCATTACCTTTGCCGCTCATCGAAAGTTGCATACCTTCCATTACCCCTGCCGGGATATTGATATTTATGACCTCATCTTCACGAACAATTCCCTCGCCATAACAGTATGAACATTTATCTTTAATAATTTTTCCATCTCCCTGGCAGGTAGGACATTCAGAGGCTGTTTGCATCTGTCCCAAAATAGTATTCTGCACGCGGGTAACACGTCCTGAACCATGACAAGTGGTACAGGTTACGGATTGGGATCCGTGCGCAGCTCCTGCTCCGTTGCAATGTGAACAAATAACTTGTTTCTTTACTTTTATTTTCTTTTCTACTCCGTTTGCAATTTCCGTAAGATTCAGTTTTACTTTTACTCTCAAATCGGAACCCCGACGCACCCGTTGACCTCCACGACTTCCTCCACCGCCAAAACCTCCAAAATGTCCGCCGAAAATATCACCGAAATGAGAAAAAATATCGTCCATACTCATACCGCCACCACTGTAACCGCCATTATTAGCTCCGTTAACTCCGGCATGTCCAAACTGGTCGTAACGTTGCCGTTTTTGTTGATCGCTCAGCACTTCGTAAGCTTCGGCTGCTTCTTTGAACCTCTCTTCAGCCGCTTTATTTCCCGGATTTTTGTCGGGATGATGTTCAATTGCTTTCTTTCGGTAAGCTTTTTTAATTTCTTCAGCCGATGCCGATTTCGACACACCTAATATTTCGTAAAAATCTCTTTTGGACATATTTTAATGTGATAATGTGTTGATGTGTTGATTTGATAATTAAAAAACGCAAAACATGAAACTTGAAACTTGAAACCCAAAACATGAAACGCGAAATAAATTACTCCCCAACTACTACTTTCGAAAACCTGATTACTTTATCGTTTAGCGTGTAGCCTTTTGATATACAATCAATTATTATTCCTTTTAACTCTTCGGATGGTGCAGGAAATGTGGTTATTGCTTCATGTAAATCGGTGTTAAATAGCTCATTTTCAGTAGGTATTGACTTAACGCCGTTTTGTATAAGAAATGCTATGAATTTTGTATAAATCAAATCAATGCCCTCTTTAACTGACTTAACATCTTCCGAAATTTCCATTGCTTTCAGTGCTCTGTCGAAATCATCAATCAAAGGTAACATATTGACCAAAACACTTTCGCCCGCCGATTTATAAAGTTCGGTTCGTTCTTTGAGTGTACGTTTACGATAATTATCAAATTCTGCCATCAAACGTAAATTTTTATCGTTCAATTCGGCACACTTCTGAGTCATTATTTCAAAATCATCAGCTATTTTATCTGCTTCCTGTTCCGCTGTTTCCTCGGGTTGAGGTGCTTCCTGTGTTTCAACTTCTTGTTTAATAACTTCTTTGTTTTCAGGGTTTACTTCGGTATGTTTATTTTTTCTCATGTGTCAAATTTTATTTTTTTACTATTTTTCAAACAAAAGAACTCGCTATAAAAGTATGGTCTTTTTAAATTTGCCGGTTTTAAAGCTCGTTACATGTCAAAAAAACTAATTTTTCTCTTTATAACTTAAAATATATTTTAACATTTACTATTAGCTTTGATACATCAATTATTTTGCCAAAACACCCTGAAACTGCTTTTGGCAGCATCAGGGTGGCATATTGTCAGAAAAACAAATATCATAGATTTGAATTACGACAAAAAAACAGTATTTATTTTTCAGCGTTCTCTAACCATTTGATAAAATTATCGGCATTTTCATCAAAAGTGAATGCCTTATTCAATGGATTTCCTCCATTGTCTAATATGACATAAAATGGTTGAGCATTGGCACCAAATTTATAACGCTGAAGGTAACTCCATTTATCGCCGATGGTTTTTATGGTTCGTGTTTTTCCATTTTCGGTAACACTGTAAGGTTTTGCAAGCGAGGTCTTGTCATCTACAAAAAGAGTTATTAGCACAAAATCATTTTCTAATAAATCTTTTACTTTCGGATTTGTCCAAACCGAAGCTTCCATTTTGCGGCAATTCACGCAACCAAAACCCGAAAAATCTATAACTACAGGCAACCCTTTTTCGACAGCGTGTGCCATTCCTTTATCATAATCGGTATATGCTGCGTGTACTTCATTTTCGTACAGATTAAAATCCTGAGTATAAAGCGGTGGCGAAAATGCACTGATGGATTTCAATGGTGCGCCCCATAATCCCGGAACCATATAAAGTGCAAACGAAAGAGAAATAATTGCCAGAAACGTACCTAATACCGAGGTATGTTTGGCTTCATCATCGTGTGGAAATCTGATTTTTCCCAACAAATAGAACCCAAGTAAAGTAAAAATAACAATCCACAACACAAGAAATACTTCACGGTCGAGTATGCGCCAACCATAAGCCAAATCGGCAACAGACAGGAATTTAAGTGCCAGTGCCAATTCGAGAAAAGCTAAAACAATTTTTACTTTGTTGAGCCAACCTCCCGAACGGGGTAATGATTTGAGCCACGAAGGAAATATGGCGAATAAAGTAAATGGAATGGCTAAGGCAACCGCAAATCCGGTCATACCAATAGCGGGGGCTAAAATAGAACCGCTTGACGAAACTTCGACGAGCAAGGTTCCGATAATGGGTCCGGTACACGAAAACGAAACAAGCACCAGCGTAAATGCCATAAATAATATGCTAACAAAACCGGCAGTCGAATCGGCTTTTGCATCAAGTTTTGTTGACCACGAAGCAGGTAAGGTTATTTCGAAAGCACCAAAAAATGAAATGGCAAAAACTACAAGTAATGCAAAGAAAAGTAGATTGAAAACTGCATTGGTCGACATACTATTTAATGCACTGGCACCAAAAATAAGCGTAATAAGTATGCCAAGCGTTACATAAATAAAAATAATAGCCAATCCATACAGAAACGCATCTCTCCTACCCTTTGCTTTGTTTTCTGAGCGTTTCAAAAAGAAACTGACTGTCATGGGAATTATTGGCCAAACACAAGGTGTAAATAATGCTAAAAAACCACCGACCAAACCGGCCAGAAAAACAAATAACAAAGCCATTGAACCACTTTTATCCTGAACATCGCCAAAACCTTTCAGTTCATTTATTACCGGCGTCCAATAATCGACTACAGTATTATTGCTTGTACCATCTGATAAAACAGGTGCAATTGCCTGAACAGTATCACCATTTATTGCTTCGCTTACTTTTACGGTTGGGATATGAGCTGTTTTTGCTCCCAGTTCAAATTCTTCCTGAGTTGGAGGTAAACAACTTTCATCGTTACATACCATAAACTCTACGTAGCCTTTCACTTTTACTTTCGATGCATCCGAAAATGTAATTTTTTGAATGAAAACCGCCTCATTGGCATACCAGTTTAACTTCATATCGAAATTCACATCAAAAGCTTCTTTCAATTTTGAAGTTGCCTGAAGTTCTCCGGCTTTTTTTGCATTTTCAATATTCTCGAAAACTATTTGTGTGGGTTTCGGACCATCTTTGGGAATTTTTAGTCCATATAAATGCCAGCCTTTGTCAATTGTTGCCCGCAAAATAATATCAGCCGAATTCTGTCCTGTGTTTTTTAGTTCAAAATTCCATTTAACGGGTTCGTAAATTTGTGAAAATAAAGCAATTGAAAAAAGCGTAGTCGTTAATAATAGAATGATTTTTTTTATCATAATCTTTTAATTTTATTGCAAAATTAGAACTTTGTATGAATATATGAATAACTATTCATTTATATTTTTAAATATTTAACATCTTTGATAAAATGTTAAATATTTGGTGTTTTTTTATCGCGTAAGCATAAATTTAAAGCTCATCCCGAAGTTGGTCGAAGAAACGGGGAAAGTGGATGAAATTAAAGGCATACTCATTTGTCGGTCGTAGAACAACTGAATATTTACCTTTGAACTGAAAACATAATCTGCTATAATTTTAAGCGTAAACAGTTTATTACCACTTGATGCCTGGGTCAGATTTTCATCAATTTTTCGCAATAAAGTTTTAATATCCTTGTACGACAAATCGGCACTTAGTTTCAGGTCGTTTTTAATTCTCGATTGCTGATCCGATTTCAATTTTAGAATAACATCGAAGTCTTTCACCAAATAACCCATCCCGACAACAAATTCATCGGATGCTGCATCGATAAGCTGGGTACTTGAAAGGTTCAACGCCAAATTCCGTTGTTTGCGGTATTCTAGTTTAGCGGTCATACTGTTTTTCATGGCAGCATTAATTCCGATTAAGGGACTAAACTGTTCGGTAAGCGATACACTTGAAATATCGAATGGCGAAGAAGGAATCGGGTTATTAGACTGCACATCGCGAATATAACCCAATGCCGAATTATCGTCGCCCATAGCAACCCAGGTCGAATAAGATGTATAAGAACCAATGCTGTAACGACATGTGTAGGCATGAGTCAAGCTAATTGATCTAAAATTATCCTTAAACCACTGTATATGCGAAAGCCCATCGTAACTGACACGCCAGTTGGGCAAAACACTTAACAATGAAAGGAAAGGGTTTGTATCCATTTTGTTTGCATCCCTACCCGAATAGGCAGCCAGAAACGCCGGAATAAGCACATCTGAAGAATTTTGATTGTAAGTTCCCAACGTTGAATTATATTCCTTTCCTGCAATTTTTGGAATTTCGGAAAAGAAACCTGTAGTCGGATATTTTGTACCGTTGAGTTTTGAATTCAACCGATTGGCAATTATTTGCCTATTTTTCAAAAAATTATCAAAAACTTCGGAATAGTAATTATCTGTTGCACCTTTCATCGGTTTAAATGCTGTGGCAATAGCCACTTGAGTTATATTATAACTTCCGTTGAAAGTTTGCGGCATTCCATCAAACATATACTGAATGGTAGTATTGGAAGCCATATATCTTTTACCGTTCAAATCAATTTTTAATCCCGGAATCGGTTCGAGCGAAGCTTTAATATCCAAATCGGAAGTAAACGCCGTTGAAGCCGGATTGATGATTGAATCACTCATGAACAACCAATTGTTATCAATTGCATTATGAATTGTGTTATTATCATGAAAACCAAAAGTATAAGCAAACCCCGGAGCATACATGCCGTTCGCTGTTTGTTTTTGTCCCATGAAACCCGCCTCAGGATAAAACCCTGGCAAAACCATGCTGTTCGATTCGCGATAAGTGATCGATGCTCTTCGTGTCATCATAGCCAAACGACTCACAAAATCAATAATTTCTCTTCCAATCGGACGATCATTCGGATTCACCGTAGCAATCGAAACATGAATACTGTCAGCACTATACTTTGGTGTAAAGACAATGGTTGTCGGATTAAGCGTTTTATACGACAGTTTAACAGGTTTGCCCGATTTATCGGTTGCTGTCAGTATAATTTTTTCAGTACCAAGTCTGTGTTTCAAACTGTCAATCGTATTTTTATTGAAAGTAATTGTTTGTTTAAATGTTTTTGGTTGGAATTTTTGTTGGGCTTGAACCATTTGAGTTCCAAATCTCCTGTTTACTTCTTTCAGGTATTTCGATTTATTATAAAAAGTCTCAAAATTCAAATTGGCATCAACTTGCCATGCACCCATGCTTGTTGCAATATTTCCAATATTCGAAGCTCCTTGAATAGTTGCCGTCCGGTTCCAGTTATAAGTCGAGTTATATGATGCTGTTGCCGTTATCCAGTCAAATGCCGGAATTTTATTAACAGGAATCGTCCATGAAGCAGAAAACACTTGTTGATAAGCAAATGGAGACCCTAATTTTCTGATATTTGACCACACGGTATCTCTCCATTGTTCATAATATTCTTTGCCAATTTCGGGTGTATAATAAGGTTCTTCAATATTTGCATTCATGGCAGTTTGCAAACTGAAACGCAATGATTTGGTCAAATCAAACTTCATATCGAACTGTCGGTTCCACATAAAATCTTTACTGAAGGTTAAATCAAGATTATTCCCTGCTACAACGGTATTATTAAAATCTCTCAGTTTGGTTTGCGAAAACTGACGGTTTAAATCGGTATTGAAACTTATGGACTGAGGCAAATAATACAGGTTAAAATCCCTAATGATAGCAAAAGCCGGTTTAGAGAATGATTTTACTTTTTTGAACGGTTCCCACGGTTTGGGATTAAATGAGAAATTATAATTTGCAGCAGCACGCTCCTGTTTATTTAAGTTTTTCTCAATTTCAGAAGTATGTTGACTTGTTTCGTTATATGCATAAGTAAATGAAAGGTTTGCTGGATCGTAGAACTGTGGATTTTTACTTCTGATATTCACTCTTGCCGATGAAATATTGAAACTTTTTGAAGTCTGCACCATTTGCGAAATTAATTTTAACGAATCGCGTTCTGACTGGGAATTCATATTCTCAAGTGCATCATTCAACAACACATCCTGATCAAGCGGATTGTATTTTGGGCTTATTGTTTCGTTGGTGTACGAAAAATAAGCCGGCAGCTGAATTTTTGCCTGTTCGGGTAAAAGCCTGCCCAATTCAAGTGACGTTGAGAAATTCATTTGGTATAAATCGTCCATTCTCCGATTCATAACATTGCTTTCAAGACTTCCGTAACCTGCAGTTTCAACTCTGCCCGAGAAATTTATTTTTCCAATATCCGAAAGCCCCACCGCAATGTTTGCCAAGGCTGCCCAACCCCCATCTTCATTAAATTCATTCATTCTCAATTCGTTCACCCAAATTTCGCCCGATTTAATATTATTGGACGCATTCCGCACTCCAATCATTATATTCTGAACATCTGATATTGTAGGATTGCCTACGATGGTAATTTTGTTATGCGGCTTTTGTTCATCAAAAATAATATATGGTATCAGATTCGACACATTGGATGAGCCTCCTTTGGCTTTGTTTCTTTTCAGTTTTGCATTGGTAAGTGTTTCGAAACTGAAATCGAACATATTTTCGGGATACCAGACAGTTGCCTGATCTTTTTCGCTTTTTGAGCTGTAAACGCCATGTGGTGTCAGTTTCAAAGGAATTTCGTACTCATAATAATTGTTTGTCATGTCGCTTCCCATCCGTACAAAACAAGTCAATTCATAGTCTTTCAGGTTTTGAATATCGCCTAACATTTGTTCGGCATGTACAAACATTTGCAAACGCTTGTACTGTCGCATGTCATACCCCGTAGTTTTGTACACTCCACGAGCATCGTTTGGTGCCAAATCATTTACGCGCAACACCATAGCTTGTTCATTTTGTTGTAATAACTGTGGTTGTCCCGGGTCCACTTCGCGGGTAACGCCCGGAGGTAAAACATAATTTACAGGCGTTTTATCGGCATTTTCTTCAATATTTACAGCCTGAACATCAAGTTTTCCGACGGAAGAGGGCGTTTTACCAACAGGAAACAAATCTTTTGTATAGCTTCTCCATTCACCGCGTACCAAATCGAGTGTTGCAAAGCGTAGGTGTGTTTCCTTTTCAAAATCACTGAGGAACAAACGTACAAAACGTATTGATTTAAAGTTACGGATACTACCTACTTTTTCCTGATATTCACGAATAGGGATTTTGAACTGATACCAGGTAACAGGTTCAACATTACCATTTACTAATTTCACATTGGAAGTGATTTTATCAGTAATATAATTGTCTCCGACAACCATTTTTTCGGGACGAAGCTGAATGCGGTACTGGAAGTATTTTTCGTATTCATTCAGTGTATTATCGCCATTAAGATCTTCAATATCGGGAAGTGATGTAGCAGTAGTAGTATACGTTTCCGATAAATTGGAAGCATCGGGCGAATTACCTTCTGTTCCATTGTATCGTTTATATCGTGTAAGAATATCAGCATTAATATCGTCATAATAAGTACTCCGATAGAACATGTAATTATCTCCGGCAGGATCGCTCAGTGTCGAAAGTGGATCGTTCAGCATACTTTGTTGCGAAGCTGTGTTGACTTTTGATTTGAACTGCTCGATGAATTTTTTATAAGTCGGAAATTCAAACTCATCAGCAGTAGCAAGTCCGTTCAATCCTACATCCTGAAATTTTCGAGCTCCTACTGTATTGTCAAAAGCCGTAACTGTCGATTGCGATTTTGGAACTCTTCCCCATACCGTTGTATCGGTTTTGGAGGTATTTCCATCGATGGGTAAACCATGTTCGAAAGATTTTTTACCATCTTTCAGTATATCTTCACTTAAATCACCAAGATTAAAGTACAATTCGCCTCCCTTGTCGGTTCCCTGCTTGTTATAAATAAAGGGGTCCATGATCCAAAATTCGATATACTCAATATTTGAAGTTTCAAAATCGGTAACATCCAATTTTCGCATGATTCCTCCCCAGCGGTCGCGCGGATTTAGGAGTAAGCCATTATTGTTTATTCTTTCGGCATCTAAATTATACGGACCACGTTCGGTAGGATAAAACGACAAATTCATGATGGTCATTCGTGTGGTTAAATTCGTGGGTGTTTCGCGGTTTGGAAATATCTCGGGAACAAAAACATTTCGTGTATAATGGTTTGATTGCGATTCAACATTATTTCGCAAATTTTTAGGCGTTGCCGAAACATTCTGATTTAATAGCGGATCAACATAATACCAATTCAGTAGTGCCCTGTTTTTTCCATATTCCACATCGTTACTTTTTTGCGATTCAGGAAATTTTGATGGCGTACTGGCCAAATACCAGTTAACGGGGTAATGTATATCAATGGTGGTTTTTGTCGATTCAAAATCGTCGAGATAGGCGAGTCCTGTTGATCCAACTACTTTATGATGACCAGGGATTAATTGTGCAAATTCGGCATTTAATGCAAAGGTTGAAGGTTGAGTTGCATTCACAAACGGAATTTTATCGAGCATATTTGTCAACCATTGCGATTCTTTTCTCCAGGCAGTATTCAACCCCCAAATGGTGTTTGATATGGGTTCGTTCCCGGTATTCACTTTGGTTGTCAAAGGCATTTCGGATAAGTGCATTACAGTTCCACCTAAGGTAAAATCTTTACTGAACTGATATTCGAGATGCGTTCCTACGAGCGATTTCCGTTGCATACTGAACATGGACTGATTTTCGAGTTTAACATCGATGTTAGTACCCGACTCAAGAATAGACTGATTAAGTATTATAACCGAACCCATGGTGTAATCCACCGTATAATCCACATTTTCGGTAAGTGTTGCACCACCCGCAGTTACAGTTACCGACCCACGCGGCACATTCATTGCATTTAGTCTGATTTCAGAACCGCTTGAAGCTTTGTACTCTCCTACAATCCTGAATTTATTTTTTTCGCTAAATTCCTGTGCTGCAATCAAAGTTGAATCATAAAGTTCTTGGTATATATATTTTGAAGCTATCCGGTCATTTCCAATCATTTTTTTAAGATGCGATCCGAAAGGTTCGAGTACGGGAAATATTATTCTGCCCGACGAGGACATGGTTGTAAAACCTTCGACAAAGTCAAATTTTCCATCTGGGTTGCCGTTGTTTTTCGAGTCCAATCGATCGAGATTCATAACACGCAACAACAACTGATTTTTTATATTTCCTTCCGTCAAATACTGCAAATCTGTTCCTATCGAATCGTTACGAAACACAATATTCAGTTTAAAATTTTCTTTCTGAATTTGCATTGCACCTAACGAATATACATTTTTAAGCATCAAATCCCATAACGCTAATTGCGGCGAAAGGGCAGTTCCTTTGAGCAATTTTACCATCAATGCTTTAGGCGCTTCAACAGCATCGGTCGAAAACTCGCCAACCTGATACACTTTACCTCCATACGAATACTCGAAAGCTATACCAAGTACTTCATCGGGGTATAAAGTTGATTTTAATGAAATAATTCCAAGTGCAGGATTTAAGGTATATTCATTAGGATCTAAACGACGCGCACTTTCAATTTTTTCATAATCTTCACCACCGTTTATTCCAAAACTGCTGAACTGTTTTGAAAGTACTGAATTAGATTGCTGAATATCACGCACATTAGCAAGTGAATTTACTTCGCTGTAAAGTGTATTGGCTGTGTTTTGAGGCAAAAGTGAGGTGTTGCTTTGTTTCCAGTAATTGTTGTCGATGCGGGCAGTTTCACCCAAATCCATAAATGCTATAAGGTTACGCGCCTGATCGTAATTACCGCGCTTGTTGGTAATCCATACTTCAACGCGATTAATGGTAATACCCGACGAAATTAATGGCAGTTTACTCATTGCATTCTCATAATTATTTCTGAAATAATGGCTGAGAAAGAAGTGCCTGTTTTCATCATAATTATCTATACTTACTTCAAATTCAGTTGTTTGAGAACCGCCTTTTGAACTTACCGTTTTTGTTTCCGATTCCTGTTGCGATGCAATGGCCGAAACACTTAATTTTCCAAACTGCAGATCGGTTTTAACACCAAACAACGCAGTACTACCTGTAATGAGCGAACTGTTGAGTTGCATACTTACATTCCCTGCCTGAATATTCTTAATTATATCATCTTCTTTGCCTTTATAAGCTAATTTTACAAGTTTTTGATCAAAATCGAAAGTAGATTCGGTATTATAATTTAATCCCAAACTCATTTTATCGCCCACCGAACCGGTAACGTTTAATTGAATTTTTTCATCAAAATCGAAAATAGTGTTTTTCCGCATTCGTTGGGTAAGTGCAGGATTCTCAATATTGTTGGTTTTTATTCCAAAAATAAGTTCAGCCGAACCTTGTGTTCTCACTTGAACTCCGCCCGGACCGAAAACTTTGTCGGCAGGTCCTATATTAAATTTCATATCGGTAACCGAAAATTTTTCTTCGTTCCCTTTTTCAATTTTCGCGTTTTTTTCTTTCCAATACTTTGCAATATCGTTTTTAGCCGAAAAAACCTGATAATCTTCCGTAGTCATTGAGAAAGGCGTCGAAATTTCCATTTCGCCCACATAAGTGCGAAAAATATAATTACCTGATTTAGCATCATACTCAACAACTGATTTTACATTTTCAGGTTTGGGCGAGTCAAAAGGATAACCAATCACAATATCTTCGTAAGAATCTTGTGAATATTTTTTTACTATTATATCACTTTTTGATGTAGTTTGAGCAGTATTTTCTTTTTCTGGTTGTTGATATTCAGCAATATGAGTAGCATTTTGTAAAATAAATGCATACGCCGACCCGATAACAAAAACGCACAAAATTAAAACCGGTAAAATCTTTTTGGAATTTATCATAAATTTTCTATCAACTTTTTTAAGAATGTAGATCAGGAAATTACAGCAATTTTAAAGCCTGTTTTATTAGCTGTTCAACTTTTAATCCGGGGTGTTCTTTCATCACCTTGTCAACTGCCTTGTTAGCCGCAGTGGCAACGAAACCTAACATAACCAATGCACTGACAGCTTCTTCTTTTAGTTCGCTATTTATATTGATCAACGAATTTTGCATGTATGTTCCTCCACCAACAACCTTCAGAATTTTATCTTTTAAATCAACAATTATCCGTTGTGCTGTTTTGGTTCCGATGCCTTTAATGCTGCTTAGTGCCGAAGCATTGCCCGAAGCAATCATTTCTTGTATTTCCTGCGCCGAATACGATGACATAATCATACGGGCTGTATTTGCACCTATCCCCGATACTGAAATCAACAATAAAAACAACTGACGTTCTGTCTGATTTACGAAACCGTATAATGTATGTGCATCTTCTCTGATAGACTCATAAACAAACAATTTAGTTTCAGTTTTTCCGGATAAAACAGTGTAAGTAGGTAATGAAATGTTCAGAAAATACCCTACACCTGCTGTTTCAATAACGGCACAAGTAGGTGTCAGTTCTGATATTTGACCTTTTATATAATCAATCATAAGAGGGTTGGTAATATTTTTTTAGTAAACGACCTGCAAATATACTTATTTATTTATAAGTTGAAAAATTTTAAAACCCATTTAAATACTGAAAAGATAAACGGTTTAGCGATATAAAAAGTACAATGACAATGTTAAAATGACAATAAAAAATCATAATAAAAAAAATCGTTTAAAAAAAACTGCGTTTTCTGAAACAATTGTTCGTGTTGTGCGTTATTTATAAAATCAAATTATGAACTTCAAAATAAAAATTTATGAAAAAACAAATTATCCTTTCAATCATCTTATTATCCAGCACTTTATTTTCTTTTGCTCAATTTTCACAGTCGCCATTACCTTTTAAATACAATGCGCTTGAACCTTTTATCGACAGTGTAACAATGTATATTCATTTCAACAATCACCATGCATCCTATGTAGCTAACCTGAACAAAGCACTCGAAAAATCACCCGACCTCAAAAACAAATCAATCGAGTATTTGCTTCAAAACCTTAGCAAATTACCTGCCGACATTCAAACAGTCGTACGTAACAACGGAGGCGGACATTATAATCATACTTTTTTCTGGACCATGCTTACTCCTGCCAACAAGAGTAAAATGTCGCCCAAACTCGAGTCGGTTTTAACCCAAAACTACGGAAGTGTCGAAAAATTTAAAACTGATTTCGAAAAAGTTGCCTTAAGCCGTTTTGGTTCGGGCTGGGCATGGCTAATTAAAAGTGAAGATGGTAAATTAAAAATGTTTTCTACCCCCAATCAGGACAATTCGCTCATGGATATAATTAAAATTCCTGGTAAACCAATACTTGCACTCGATGTATGGGAACATGCCTATTATCTTAAATATCAATCAAAAAGAGCCGAATATATAAAAGCATTCTGGAACGTGGTCAATTGGGACTTGGTAGAAAAACTGATGACTGAATAAGCGTAAATTGAATTTTATAAAAAAAAACGTGAACAGCTCAAAAGTGTTCACGTTTTTTTTTGAGCCTTTTTGGGGACTCGAACCCCAGACCTATTCATTACGAATGAATTGCTCTACCAGCTGAGCTAAAAAGGCATTTAATGTTTTTAATAGCTTATATTAAAATTTGATATACAGTGTTTTGATTAAATTTATCTTTTAATTGTATTTGTTTGAATTTAATTGTTTTTGTTTTTGCACATTGATTTTTGAGATCTATAAAGAGTGGCACAAACACAAAAAGCAATTCCGCAGGCCTTACCGATTGGAAAGAAAAAGCCCGATAAAACTATTTTTAGCGAGCTTTTTTATCGTTGTATATAAAGTCTAATGTTTTGTAGTGCTTAAATTTACCATCCGAACTGATTAGCGGAAGTTTTTCGGTTATGGCTTGCGATATGATTATTCGGTCGATAGGGTCGTTATGTCCTGATACTAAGGGTAACTTTGAAAAGGTTTCAAAATGTTCGGTTTTGGAATGGAGAAACTGAATATTGAACCCGGTTTTTATTGCTTTTAGAAATTCGCTAACATTTTTGAAAGATGTTTTTATCCTACCTGATTGGTACAAATGTATTGCTTCAAAAACGCTTGAATAACTCACATAAATTGTATTTTCGTAATCGTTTAAAATTGAATACACATTTTTATCAATATAATACTCTTGATTACTTAATGCAAATATCAATATGTTTGTATCTATCAAATATCTCATATTATTTCATCACTGCCCTCATATCTATAATCTGTACAGTTCCTGCATATTTTCTCATACCTTTTCCAAATGCAGATAATTTCTTTTCTGAAAATCCTTTTACTTCTGTGTTTTTTGTAGTTAAAACATTATTTCTTTTTAATGTTTTTTTTAGATTACTTGTTTCCATAACTTATTTATTTAAAATACAAATATAATACATTTTATTTCATTTGAAAAATATCTCATAATTATTTCATTACTGCCAGCATGTCAATAATAGTAACCATACCTCTATTTTCACGCATAAATTTTCCAGATGAAGATAGTCTCTTTTCTGGTACTG
This sequence comes from Paludibacter sp., assembly GCA_030653695.1. GTDB lineage: Bacteria > Bacteroidota > Bacteroidia > Bacteroidales > Paludibacteraceae > Paludibacter. The sequence continues at coordinate 43,069 of JAURYY010000241.1, forward strand.
CATTAACTTCCGACTTTTTATTTGAGGTTTCAGTTCTTTTGGTTTTGTTTTTTAAATTACTTGTTTTCATATCATTATTTTTTTTTACACTGCAAATATAAGCGTTTTTTAATCAATTTTGTTCAGATAAGATAAATAAATAATTTTAAAAAAAAATGCCAGGAGAAGTTTACCGGGCTTTTTTTATATTATTCTACAAACTTGAAATAGTTAGCTTTTCATATTCTATTTCAACTTTCTTATCTGAATCAGACAATTTAATCAAACATTTTTCACGACTTTTTAATGCTTCAATCGTACCTTTTAAATAAATATTTGATGCTTTTGTTATTGAAAATTCTGGTGGTGTTTTAAAAAGTATGATAATATAATATTCTTTGTGATAATACGTTAGTGTTCTTTTAAAGCCATATGAAGATAGAGATTACACTAAAATGTCCTGATTGCTTAGGGGAAAACATAGTAAAAAACGGAATAAAGAGTTATCAAGTCCAAAACTATATTTGTAAAAATTGTAATCGTCAGTTTATTGGAGACCATGCGTTGAAGTATAAGGGCTGTCGTTCAGGTTTGTATCATAAGATAGAATTGATGCTTGTTCGCAATGTTGGCATAAGAGATATCTCTGAAATAGAAAACGTTAGCACTTCTACCGTTTTGTCTGTCTTGACAAAATCAGATAAAACGATTACTCCAAAACAAAAATACTATGATATTTTATAAGTGGATGAGTTTTGGATTTACGTTGGTAATAAAGACACAAAAGTCCGGCTTACTTATGCTTACCATAAGACGACGGGTGAAATTGCAGCTTGGGTATTTGGCAAAAGAGATTATAAACCAGCAAAGACCTTAAGAGAAAAAATAACTAAATCAGGTCTTACTTTCGGTACGATTGCTACTGACAAATGGGATTCATTTTTAAAAGCATTCAGATCTGATAATCATATTGTTGGCAAGAAATATACGATTGGCATTGAAGGAAATAATTGCAGATTAAGACATCGGATTAGAAGAGCAGTAAGGAAAACTTGTTGCTTCTCTAAAATAATGTTCAATCATATAAAAGCATTCAGTTTAGCCTTTTTTTATATCAACTACGGATATGTCTAATCTATCATACTTT
>JAURYY010000245.1 GCA_030653695.1 Paludibacter sp.
TATCTTATTCACTTAATGTTAAAAAATATTCCTTATTAATCAGTAATGCCTTCTATGCTTAATTTAAGACAGTTTTTGAAATAAAAGTTTTTAAAGTTTATTTCAAAAATAAACACTTGTTCTAAGCAGATAACCAGTTAATTTTTTTGTCTGATCAGGACGATATCTGGTTAAATGATAAAGTAGAAAAAATGACAAATTATTTTTCGTTAAACCAAAAATGCTTGATGCTATTTACGAATGGTAATCTGATTGACGAGAATAATAAAGATTTAGGATTTACACTTTGGGAAAAATGGAACTTTGATGATACTATCAAAGAAAAATGGAAAAATAATGAAAATGCAATGGTTGAGTTGATTAACAACCGAAATAAAGTTACCGGAGCTACTGTTGCCTTTAAAGCAGTGCTTAAAAATGATTTTTTGCCAATAAAAACTCCTGTGGGGTTTTGGCATGATGCATGGATTGCAATGCATGCTGCCTATCCCAATGGCTTGTATTTTCTTGATGAAGTTACAATTAATTACAGAATTCATGAAAACCAACAAATAGGAATAATATCTCAAATAAATTATACTGATAAATCATTTATTTCGAATAATTTTTTTAAAAAGTATTTATCGCGGAAGTTTCCGGAATTTACAACGGCAATTTTAAAATTGACGCAACAAAACAGTTTGCTCAAAAGACTTATTAAAAAGATAAAAAAAACATTTCGAATACTGTGATTTTTCCTTTTACTAAATTTGTTTAAAATATTATGTCAAAAATTCGCGCCATAGCATATTATCTTCCTCAATTTCATCCAATTCCCGAAAATGACGAATGGTGGGGAAAAGGTTTTACCGAATGGACCAATGTGGCAAAAGCAAAACCACTTTTCAGAGGACACGAACAACCTAAACTTCCTGCCGATTTAGGATTTTACGATTTACGAGTGCCCGAAGTTCGCGAACAACAAGCTCAAATGGCAAAGGATGCCGGGATTGAAGGATTTTGTTATTGGCATTATTGGTTTGGCAACGGTAAAAAGTTGCTCGACAGACCCTTTAAAGAAGTGCTCGAATCTGGTAAACCGGATTTTCCTTTTTGTTTAGGTTGGGCTAACGAAAGCTGGTCAGGAATATGGCACGGAGCAAAAGATAAAATTCTAATAAAACAGGAATACCCGGGAGTTCACGATTATGAAGCACATTTTTATGATCTTCTACCTGCTTTCAACGATAAAAGATACATCAGGGTGGACAACAAGCCACTCTTCTTGATATATCAACCTTTAAATTTGCCAGATATCAATGAATTTGTTGAAGTGTTTTCTCGATTAGCCAAACAAAATGGATTAAACGGAATTCATTTTGTAGCTTCTAACATTGGATTGAAGTGGGATCCTCGCAATGCAGGTTTTAATGCTTTAATTTATGCATCGCAAGAGAATATAATGAACCATTATGCACCTTTGAGGGTAAAAATAAGAAAAAAATTAAAGCAATTTGACATGCTTACGAAATTTATTAATCTCATTGATTCAAAACCACTTCACGTATATACTTTCGAAAAAGCAATGCAATATTTCACAGTTAATAAATCGTTCGATTTTGAATTTTATCACACCATTTTCAGCGGTTGGGATAATTCGCCCCGTTCAGGCAAAAACGGTTTTATATTAACCAATTTTAATCCTGTTGTTTTTAGAAAGCATGTAAATGATGTAATTTCGAAAACAATAAAAACAAAAAACAAAATCGTTTTTATTAAATCGTGGAACGAATGGGCTGAAGGTAATTATTTAGAACCCGATTTGAAATACGGAAAATCATTGCTCAATGTACTAAAACAGGAAATCGAAATTGGAAATAGTGTAATAGGTTAATTTTCAAAATTATAAGAAATCTAAATTACGAAAAAAAATGAACCCTATCAAATTATCGGTAATATTACCTTGCTACAATGTTGAGCAATATATTGCGGTTTGTTTGGATAGTTTGTATGCACAAGATATTCCTGAAACTGAATATGAGGTAATATGTGTGAACGATTGTTCGCCCGATAATGGTAGAAGTATAGTTCTTGAATACCAAAAACAGCATAAAAATCTGATGTTGATTGACCACGATGTCAATAAAAAACAAGGGGGAGCCCGAAATTCAGGGCTGAAAATTGCAACAGGTAAATATATTTGGTTTGTTGACCCGGATGATTTTGTTGAAAACAATGTTTTTAACAAATTGGTTACTATTATCGAAGAAAATAATCTTGATATACTGCACTTTAATGCAAAAAAAATAAATGAAAATAAAATTTTAAGTGATTATTTTTACTTTCCAGGCACTGAAAAAGTAATTACAGGCATTGAATATTTAAAAGACGACAGAGTGCCTTATTGGAAAAGGCAAGTAACCCCTTGGAGTAAGTTATACAAAAAAGAATTTTTGACTCAAAACAGGATAGTTTTTCCTGAAAATGTTTTTTTAGAAGATAATGTTCATTCTTTACTTTCATTATTGCATTGTACTCGATTTTTTTATTTAAACGATTTTATCTATTATTATCGTCAGAATGAAAGTTCGACCATGAATCAGAATGTCCTTGGAGGAGCCAAACTTGCCGATAGAGTAAGATACGAAGTTGAATGTGTTTCGATATTAGAAAAATGGAAAAATATTGATCATGAAGTGAGTAGTCTGATTATTCCTATGTACAGATATCATCTTATTAATCGAAAAAAATCATTGCTAAAAATGTCGTTGACCGAACTGAATGCATTTTATAAAGGGATAAAATCAATCGATAAAAATAATTTTATACATCAACTTAGTTTTAAAGATAATTTTATTTATCGTTTTCCATATTTGATTTTATTACTTACAACGGCATTAGCCCCCGTATTTTGGTTTTCAAGAAATTTAAAATGGTTGATTTCAAAATTTAGGGTTTAGTTTGCATTAACTCAGAGTAGTATTCGTAATTTATGAAAACAGAATCTTATTTGAGTTAATATTAGCATACCAAGCACCAAACAAGCGAATGAAAAATAATATCACCTTATCAATAATTATTCCGTGCTATAATGCCGGCAAATATATTGAACTATGTTTAAACTCAATATACAAGCAGGATTTGACTGATAAATCAGTCGAAATTATCTGTGTTGATGATTGTTCGACCGACAAAACGGTTGAAATAATTAAAAAAAATCAGTTAGTACATCCCAATTTAATTTTAATTCAACAATCAATCAATCAGAAGCAAGGAGCTGCACGAAATGTTGGATTAAAAAAAGCGCGTGGTAAATATATCTGGTTTATCGATGCCGATGATTTTATTGCCGAAAATTGTTTGTCAAATATTATTAAAGAACTTGCAGAAAATCGGCTTGATATTTTACAATTTAACATCGACGTAACCGACCGTGAAGGAAGTAAAAATGTACTCGATGTCAATATCGATTTTGAAACAGAGGTTATCACAGGCATTGATTACCTGAAACTTTTAATGCAGAAGCACTGGGGGAGAACTGTTGAAGTGTGGAGAAGGGTTTACAACCGTGAATATCTAATTAAAAATAACCTATATTTTCCTGAATATGTATTCGGTACCGAAGATTTGCTGTTTTTTTATCAATCAATTGTCAAATGCAGTCGGTTTAAATATATTACCAATATTTTTTACGTATACCGAACCGACAATCAGCAATCGGTAACGAACAGTTCTGAAATATTGGGCATTAAATTAGCCGATAAAATTATCAGTAATGTCGACTTGATTCACTTTTTCAAAAACGATAGTTTAATTAACGATGATTTATTTATAAAGGCAGCAATTAATTCCTATAAATGGTCATTGCATAAATACATAAAAAAAATTTTTTTACTCGATAAAAATAATCTACACGATTTCTTCAAAAAAATTGTTATATATAAAACAACCATAAAAAAGGAATTAAACCTGTTTGAGTCAAATTTGATTACAAATTCATTGCTTGTTAAACCGATTAATGCTATCTTTGTAACTATTAAAAACAATCGTAAAATATTAAAAAAATACAAATGAATTTTTCGCCAATACAAAATAATACGAATCCATTAGTTTCGGTTGTTGTGTGTACTTGTAATAGAGACCAGTATATTGGAAGTACTATTGATTCAATTTTAAATCAAAAAATAAATTTCACAATTGAAATACTAATTGGCGATGATGCAAGTGCCGATGGGACTAAAGAAATTCTGTTGACTTACAAAAAACTGTATCCTGAAATTTTTACATTAGTTTTTCACGAAGAAAATCAAGGTATTGGAAGAAACTGGGCCGGTTTAATGAAACTTGTTAAAGGAAAATACGTAGCCTTGTGTGATGATGATGATTATTGGCATTACGATGAAAAACTTCAAAAGCAAATTGACATACTTGAAGAAACCTCGAAATAGGACTTGTGCATACCAATTTCAGGGTGAAAAATATTGAAACAAAAAAATTCAAAGAACAAAAAATTCGCAATTCTCAGTTTAAGTTAGTTTTTAATGCTTTGTTTGATGGGAAGTATAAAATCTTAACAAGTTCCACTGTTTTTAGGTATGATTTAATCCAAAAACACATCAATTTGGATGATTATATTAAATTTGATTTCCCTATACAGGATTGGGTAACTTGGATACAGATAGCCAAATATACAAAGTTTTATCATTTAAAATTATCGACGGTAACTTATCGGATTTCGACAGACTCAATGACGCGTCCAAGCTTTAATGAAAAACTTCTTGCCAAGTTCGAGAAAGAAAAATTTATGTATCGTTATATTTGTGAAAGGTTTAAAGAAGATGTAATCTATGATGAGACTCGCTGGAATGATTTTGTACATCGGGCGTTAATGGCTTTTTCGTACAAAAATAATGATTTTCAGCAAGCCAATTTTTATGCTCGTAAAATACAGATTAAAACACTGAGAGCAATTTGTGCCAGAAATAAAAACTTGTTTAAAATATATCAATTTATCAGAAAAAACTTTTCTTGACTATAAACCGATTCCTTTGTAAAAAAGTAAAGATAGTAATATCAATATCAATAAAAACATGATAGAAGTTATCAGTTGATAAGAAATGACACGAAAACCTATAATAGACTTTATATGGATTAGATTTCTATGTAATTAAATATAAGAAGTTTAACACTATCCCGATAGCGTTCGACTGAGCTCACGCCGAAGTCTATCGGGACACTTAATTGCACTAAGATACACTAAGTGAATTAAACCCAAATATAGATCACTAAGAAATAAAACATAAATGTTTTATTATAAGTCA
>JAURYY010000246.1 GCA_030653695.1 Paludibacter sp.
TATCTTATTCACTTAATGTTAAAAAATATTCCTTATTAATCAGTAATGCCTTCTATGCTTAATTTAAGACAGTTTTTGAAATAAAAGTTTTTAAAGTTTATTTCAAAAATAAACACTTGTTCTAAGCAGATAACCAGTTAAATTATTTATTTTTCAGCAAACCCTATTTACACATGAAAATTCTTATTCTTTGTACAGGCAACAGTTGCCGTAGCCTTATGGCACACGGTTTTTTGCAATCGTTCGATAAAAATATTATCGTTTGTTCAGCCGGCACACAAGCTTCGGGGAAGTTAAATCCGAAAGCGGTTGCCGCAATGAAAGACGCAGGAATAGATATTAGCCAGCACACTTCCGACTCGGTGGATAAATATCTGAAAGATGAATGGGACTATGTAATCACCGTTTGTGGTGGAGCAAACGAAACTTGTCCTTCTTTTTTGGGAAAAGTAAAACATCGTTTACATATCGGGTTCGATGATCCAAGTCACGCAGTAGGTACAGATGAATTTATCTGGAGCGAATTTATCCGTGTTCGGGATGAAATCAATCGTGAGTTTTACAAGTTTTACCTTGAACAAATCAAGCCGCTATTATGATTTACTACATTATCTAATTCTACCTTACTAAATTAAGAAGTTTATAATTAACGATATTTTGTCAACGAATTATATCTACTGAGGCAGATTATACATTGAATTCGTATTTCGATTAAAACCCTTGATTTCAAATCTACATTGTCGATTTTTGTTATTGATTTAATCAATGTTTTTTTGTAGCTTTGCAACCCATAAACAAACGAAAAACGGAATATGGACAGGAAACAAATAAAAAGAGCTTTAGTCTCTGTATATCATAAAGATAAATTAGAAATAATCATTGAGAAACTTCACGCCGATGGTGTTGAATTTATTTCGACCGGAGGCACCCAATCTTTTATTGAATCACTGAATATTCCATGCAAATCCGTTGAAGAAATTACAGGTTATCCGTCAATACTTGGAGGCAGAGTTAAAACCTTACATCCCAATATTTTCGGAGGAATACTTGCCCGCAGAGAACAGGAAGATGACCAAACTCAGTTGACACAATACGAAATTCCTGAAATTGACTTGGTTATAGTTGATTTATATCCTTTTGAAGCAACAGTTGCAGCAGGTGCAGATGGACTTGCCATCATCGAAAAAATTGATATTGGCGGCATTTCTCTTATGCGTGCTGCAGCCAAAAATTTCAGAGATGTAGCCATTGTTGCATCGCAGGATCAATATGAACCGTTTTTAGATATTATCTCCGAAAACGGCGCCGGCACAACACTTGAAGAACGTTTTTGGTTAGCAAAAGAAGCTTTTTCAGTGTCATCTCATTACGATACAGCCATTTTCAATTATTTCGACAGTGGAGAGGAAACTGCCTTCCGCATGAGTGAAAACAATGCAAAAATACTTCGATACGGCGAAAATCCACATCAACGTGGTATTTTTTATGGCAAGTTCGATGATATGTTCGAGCAACTGCAGGGAAAAGAAATTTCGTACAATAACTTGCTCGACATTGATGCTGCGGTAACCCTGATAAACGATTTCGAAGATATAACTTTTGCCATTCTTAAACATAACAATGCCTGCGGAATTGCCTCACGTCCGGTATTGGTCAATGCCTGGCTCGATGCGCTTGCAGGTGATCCGGTTTCGGCTTTTGGCGGTGTATTGGTAACCAACGGGGTGATAGACAAAGAAACTGCTGAAGAGATGAATAAAATTTTCTTCGAAGTGGTTATTGCGCCCGATTACGATTTGGATGCATTGGAAATACTGAGTCATAAAAAAAACAGAATCATTCTGATATTGAAAGACGTAAGAATGAAGCCGAAACAGTACCGCTCACTGCTGAACGGAGTACTTGTTCAAGATAAAGATGTACATACAGAAACAGTCCATGACTTGAAAATTGTTACCGAAAAAACTCCTTCAACTTCAGAAATTGAAGATTTACTATTTGCTAACAAAATAGTAAAACACTCCAAATCGAACGCGATTGTATTGGCGAAAAACAAGCAAATGTGTGCAAGCGGAATTGGACAGACTTCGCGCATTGATGCCTTAGAGCAGGCTATTGAGAAAGCTCTTTCGTTTAAATTCGATTTAGCGGGATCAGTGATGGCTTCTGATGCATTCTTCCCTTTCCCCGATTGCGTACAAATTGCTGCCGAAGCCGGAATAACTGCCGTCATTCAACCCGGCGGTTCAATTAAAGATCAAGATTCGATTGAAACATGCAACAGAAACGGTGTATCGATGGTAACAACCGGCTACAGACATTTTAAACATTAAAATAAATTACAATTTACAGATTTACAATTTTTAAGGTTAAATTTATCTGCAAATTTTTACACAAAGCAAGCAAAAAAACTCTGAAATAATTAAGAAAATGGGATTCTTTTCATTTACACAGGAAATCGCTATTGACTTGGGAACAGCCAATACGATAATTATTTACAACGATAAAATTGTAGTAGACGAACCTTCGGTTGTAGCACTCGATAAACGTACTGATAAATTGATTGCCATTGGCGAACGCGCACGACAAATGCAGGGAAAAGAAAATGAAGGAATTCGTACCGTAAGACCGTTACGCGATGGTGTAATTGCTGATTTTTATGCGGCTGAATTGATGATACGGGGAATGATAAAAATGATCCCTACAAAAAATCGCTTCTTTACACCTTCGCTTAAAATGGTGGTTTGTATTCCTTCGGGCAGCACCGAAGTTGAGATTAGAGCCGTACGCGATTCAGCGGAACATGCCGGGGGACGCGAAGTTTATATGATTTATGAACCCATGGCTGCTGCCATAGGAATTGGAATTGATGTGGAAGCACCCAACGGATGTATGATTGTGGATATAGGCGGAGGTACTACTGAAATTGCCGTAATTTCACTTGGAGGCATTGTTTCTAATAAATCAATTCGCATTGCAGGCGACGATATGACTTTAGATATTGTTGAGTATATGGGACGAATGCATAACATCAAAGTGGGCGAACGCACCGCAGAGTTGATTAAAATTAATGTGGGAGCTGCACTAACCGACTTGGAAGATGCTCCTGAAGATTATATCGTTCACGGTCCAAACCGCATGACGGCTTTACCCATGCAGGTTCCGGTTTCTTATCAGGAAATTGCACATTGTTTGGAAAAATCTATTTCTAAAATTGAATCAGCAATACTCAGCGCCCTTGAACAAACGCCTCCCGAACTTTACTCCGATATCGTTCAGAAAGGAATTTATCTTGCCGGAGGTGGCGCTTTACTTCGCGGATTAGATAAACGTTTGACAGATAAATTGAACATTAAATTTCACATTGCCGACGATCCATTAAGAGCAGTAGCACGCGGAACCGGTATTGCACTGAAAAATGTGCATAAATTCTCATTCCTGATTCGATAATTGGAAACAGATACTTTCGATAAGAATATTGCAAAACATTTGTTTGTCATATTCTTATCGATTTTTTTTATAATTTTACCGAATTAGGTCAATGCTATAATAGATGGCATTAGAACAATCACGTGAGACTTCGCCGATAGCTATCGGGACGGGAAAAACACAGTATATCAAATATTTACAAAAATAAAAGTGAATGTTATATGTATTGTTTTCTTATATTAAAATTTCAGAAACAAATTCAATGCTCGATTTCAAATAAATCAAAAAGTTAATTTAAACTGAATGAGAACACTTTTCAATTTTTTGATACAGTACAGTGTTGTGTTTTTATTTCTTTTATTAGAAATAATATCATTCACTTTGATTGTGAATAATCAGGGGTATCAAAAAAGTGTATTCTTGTCGTCGAGCAATAGGGTTGCGGCAGAAATGTACGAAATAAGCAATACGGTGGTTGAGTTTTTCAAACTGAGAGCCGCCAACGAAAATCTTTCAGAAGAAAATACAGCTTTTAAAAACCAATTAATTATTCTGCAGAATAAACTCAACACGCTTACCAAAAATACCGTTCGGGATACAATACATTTTCGTATTCCTCCCGAAATGGAATATCAGTTTATCTCGGCAAAAGTAATTAACAACTCCACCAACAAGTTACAGAATTACATTACGCTTAACAAAGGAATTGTTGACGGCATCAAGGTGGATATGGGAGTAATAAGCGACGAAGGTGTTGTTGGGATTATTAAAACTGTATCAAATCGGTTTTCGGTAGTTATTCCGGTTTTGAACCCCAAAATATTAATTAATTGTAAATTTGTCCGCAACAATTATATAGGCACATTAGTATGGGATGGTAACGATTACCGATTTGCCAACCTGACCGATATTGCCCGTCATGTTGAATTTAAACTTGGCGACAGCTTAGTAACAAGCGGTTTTACAAACACCTTCCCAGCGGGAATTCCGGTTGGGACCATTGAGGATTTTAACATAAAGGAAAGTGACGCTTACTACAAAATAAAAGTGAAACTTGCTGTTAATTTTCGAACTTTATCGCATGTAAAAGTGATTGATTACCTGAATTACAAAGAACAAAGATATTTAGAAAAAGCATCCGAAAATTAATATGTTAATACTTCTGCAAAATATTATCCGGTTTGTGGCACTTGTATTGCTTCAGGTGCTGGCATTGAACAATATCCAGTTTCTGGGATTTCTCAATCCGTATATTTACATTCTTTTTATTTTTTCGTTACCAGTAAAATTACCAAGGTGGTTCACGCTTATACTGGGTTTTGTGCTGGGTTTAAGTATTGATATGTTTTCGAATACACTCGGGATTCATGCATTTGCTTCCGTCTTAATTGCATTCATACGACAGGGAGTCATTGGACTTTTTACTTCTATCGAAGAAGGCAGCAATCCTACACCCTCATTTTACACTTTTGGGGTGGGATCGTACATCAAATATGTTGTTGTATTAGTTTTTATTCATCATTTTACTTTATTCATACTCGAAGCTTTTACTTTCAATCACTTAGGCATGACACTTCTTAAAGCATTGCTTAATTCTTTTGTTACCATTCTGATTATTTTAGGGATACAATCTTTTAGAAAAAAATAAAATGATTAACGATACACTTCAAAACAGAAGATATGTGATAGCCATTATCATATCAGTTGTGTTAGGTATCTTTATTTTGCGTTTATTCTCATTACAGATTTTTGAGTCGAAATACAAAGAAGGTGCTGACAGTAATGCATTTCTTAAAAAAACTCTTTTCCCATCGCGAGGTCTGATATACGATCGGAACCACACTTTGCTTGTTTATAACAAACCTGCTTACGATATAACATTGATACTGCGTGAAATCCGTGATTTGGACACATTGGCTTTTTGTAAAGCCATGAACATTGATAAATCTTACTTTATTAACAGAATTGCAGAAATAAAAGACCGAAAAAAAAATCTGGGTTACTCCTCCTATACTCCTCAAATTTTTATGACTCAGTTGAATATTGAGGATATTGCCACCATTCAGCAATCGATGTACAAATTTCCCGGATTCTATGTCCAAAAACGAACATTGCGTGAATATGCATTTTCTGGCGCAGCCCATGTGCTGGGAAGTATCGGCGAAGTTTCACAAAAACGAATTGAAAATGACAATTATTATAAATCGGGTGATTACATAGGAAGAGATGGCGTAGAATATACTTACGAAAAAATATTGCGTGGCACAAAAGGAATAGAAATTTTACTCCGCGATGCAAAAGGTAGAATAAAAGGCAAATATGAAAACGGAGCAAAAGACATTGCCTCAAAAGCCGGTGAAAATCTTACGCTTACACTTGATATTCAACTTCAGGTATTGGGCGAGAAATTAATGACCGGAAAAATTGGGAGTATAGTGGCAATAGAACCTCAAACCGGCGAAATACTTGCAATGGTTTCAAATCCGGCATTCAATCCTTCGTTGCTTGTGGGGCGGCAACGCTCGAAAAATTACTCCGAACTTTTGCATGACCCCGAAAAACCCTTGATGAACCGCGCTACACAGGCACAATATTCTCCGGGCTCTACATTCAAACTTATTCAGGCACTTGTACATCAACAATTGGGCGGAATTAATGAAGTAACCCGGTATAGTTGTAATGGACTTGCTTCTTCGCCCATCAGATGTACGCACTCACATGGCTCTCCCGTAGGTCTGCTCAATGCTATCGAACAAAGTTGCAATCCTTATTTCTGGAATGCTTTCAAATCTTCAGTCGAAAAAGATGGATACGGACAAAAAAATATGCTGTTTAAAAAAAATTATACCGATTGGCGAAATACGATAATGAGTTTCGGGTTTGGTAAAAAAATTGACGACAGTGATATTTATGAACAGGTCAGGGGAAATATTCCTTCCGAAAATTTTTACAACCGCTGTTACGGTGAAACCGGATGGAGGGCAATAACCATTCGTTCGTTATCGATAGGGCAGGGCGAAGTATTGGTTACACCCTTGCAATTGGCTAATTCAGCCGCAGCCATTGCTAATCAGGGCTATTATATTTCACCGCATCTGAATAAAAATGATTCGATGCAAAAAAAAATTCATCACACCTTAGTGGAAAAAAAATATTTCCTCATTGTGATTGAAGGCATGTCGCGTGTTTTTGAGTACGGAACAGCAAGGGCTTCGAGAATCGAAGGTTTGGAGATGTTTGGAAAAACAGGCACCGTTGAAAACAGCAGGGGCAAAAACCACTCCATTTTTATGGGTTTTGCCCCGCGCGAAAATCCGAAAATCGCCATCGCTGTTGTTGTCGAAAATGCAGGCTACGGATCGGTCTATGCTGCACCTATATTCAGTTTATTGGTCGAACAATATATTAAAGGAAAAATAGAACGTGTTGAACTTCAGGAAAGGATAACAAAAATAGTTACAAACACAAATGTCAAGGAACGTTAGTATTAAATATGCATTAGACTGGACAACAGTAATCTTTTATGTTATTTTGGTCGTGATGGGCTGGTTAAGTATTTACGGCGCAAGCTACAATTTTGATCAAAGCGACATTTTTGACTGGGAACAAAGAGCAGGAAAACAGTTTATTTGGATTCTGACTGCATTTGTACTGGGAGGAGTGTTACTGTTGCTCGATTACAAAATATACAATTATTTTGCATATATTTTTTATGGCGCAGTTTTGCTGTTACTGATTTTTACAATTTTTGCCCCGTCATCCATTGTCCCCGATATTAAAGGTTCCCGCTCGTGGATTGTACTGGGTCCGGTAAGTTTTCAGCCGGCCGAACTCGCAAAGATTGCCACTGCTCTTGTGTTGGCAAAATTTATGAGCGCCTACAATTTTAAACTCAAAAATTGGAAAGATCTTCTTCCTCTTGCCCTTCTGATATTTATACCATTTTCACTTATTATTTTACAGAAAGAAACCGGTTCGGCATTAATTTTTGTTTCATTTCTACTCATGTTTTACCGCGAAGGCATGAAAGGTATTGTACTTCTAATTGGCGTATATGCCATTATTCTGTTTGTAGTAGTCATTAAATTCAGCATCATTCCTTTGCAACCCGAAGGTGCTACACTTGGGATTATATTAGCTATGGGAATTATTGTCCTTACGCAGTTTGTTTATGCATTTTTCTATGTAAAAAACCGAAAAGAAGCACTTATTTTTTTGCTCGGGATAATTGTAATTGCCGGATTATCGGTTTTGCTTCATCAGTGGATACCACTGAATTACAATTTTGTAGCTCTTTTTTTGGTGGTAATTTCATGTATTTACTGGATTTTTGTTGAATTATTCAATCGGTTTCGTAAATATTGGTATATTGTTTCAATTTCGTTAGCAGCTGCACTTTTCAGTTTTTCATCCGATTACCTTTTTAATAAAATGCTTGAATCACACCAGCAAATCCGCATAAAAGTGCTTCTGAATATGGAAGAGGACTTGATTGGTGCGGGTTACAATGTGAACCAATCGAAAATTGCTATTGGCTCAGGTGGCTTGTGGGGTAAAGGTTTTTTGAATGGCACACAGACAAAACTCAAATACGTGCCCGAACAAGATACCGACTTTATATTTTGCACTGTTGGCGAAGAACATGGTTTTTGGGGTTCTACATTGGTTTTGGTTATTTTCTGGTTGCTACTGATGCGTTTATTGAGAATAGCCGAACGGCAACGGGAAGTTTTTAACAGAGTTTACGCTTATAGTGTAGTATCAATATTGTTTTTTCATCTGATGATCAATATTGGCATGGTACTGGGCTTAATGCCCGTGATCGGTATTCCTTTACCATTTTTCAGTTATGGCGGCTCTTCACTCTGGGGATTTACAATGTTATTGTTTATTCTTCTGCGGCTTGATGCTTCGCGGCTTGAAAGATTGACTTAGTTTATTTTTTTTTGACCCCCCAAAGTGTTAATCGAAACGTTTCGCTGGTTGCTATAATAGAAGCGATTCATTTTTAATTTATTGTTTCTAATTTGGCATGTTTTTCTTTTCTCTCAAACCAATATTACAGTAACATTGGATAAAAGCAGTATATTGACTGTCAATGGTAGCACGAATCTATTGACGTTCAAACTAAATCAGTATGGCGAAAAAATAATGGACAAACCCATTACCTTAACAGCTACACAAAGAGGTGCGAAAATTTATCTGAGCCCGAATAAGCTGTCGATAACTGTTGTTAATTTTAAATCCGATAACTTTATGGCTCAATCGGAGTTTTATAAGTTAATGAAAGCGGATATATATCCTCAACTG
>JAURYY010000244.1 GCA_030653695.1 Paludibacter sp.
TGTGTTCTTGCAATCTCCGTTTGATGTCAGATGTATAACCTGTATAGAAATTACCATCTTTCTCACTTAAAAGTACATAAACATAAAAGTACATAGTTCTTATTTTTAAAATCCAACGGGGTGAATGGCATTAATACTTTGGTTTTGATACGATGTGGAAATTTTACGATCGTTAACTAAGTAGCGCAGAAAGGTAATTATTTCTTCTTCGGTTATATCCTGAGCCGGTTTGTTGGGGTAATAATTGATAAACTCCTCAAACAAATCAGTGTAAACATTCAGTGTGTTGATACTATAACGCAATTCTTTCAGTTTCTCGGTGTATTCCTTCGGACAACGCAAATAGTTGGCATGTTTTGGTAAGCGTGGTGTTCCTTCGGTTTTCGATATCACTTCATTCGCATACTTCAAACCATGAGCATTAGCAATTCCCCGTAATTTCTCAAGGTTTATTTCGTTGAAGGGCACTGTCCAACAGTTTTCTGAACTATTCCAACGGCACAAAGACAATGTTTTTATACTATTAATCAGGGTGCGATTGTACGCAAAATATACCCTCAGAATACGATTTTGAATATTTAGCGTTTTTACAGTGCCTGCCTCTGCCACTGTGGTTTTAGCTTCGGTTATTTTTTCATCGCGTTGTTCCGTGATGGCTACTGTTCTGTTCTGAAAATACGATTTAAGCAAATCCAGATTTTTCCCATAGTTAGGTATTATCCATTGTCGGTTATTATTGTCCCAGTGTACATAGCGAAACGAACTTAAAAATTGTGTGTCGGTGTCATTTTTTGGCAGCTGTACAAAAATGCGTTTTGATGTTACAGCAATGCTTACTTCCACCGGTTTTGCAGTTGCAACTGTTGTTTCTGTCTCGTGTTCTGGCTCTTTACTTGTTTTTTGCTTCTGTAAAACGAGATTTGGTTTCTGTAATTCAGTTTTTCCAGTTTGCTTATTCGAAGGCGACAATTCAGTTGATTTAGAAGTCTTGATCAAAGCATTTTTTATTATTGGCTTCTCAGTAGGTATTGATTTTTCGTATTCCACTTCCGGAAACAACGTTTTCAGTTGCTCAAACGCTTCTTTGGTATAGGGTATATGCCATACTTTGAGCGTTTGACTCCAGCGTGTATCGGGTATTTGCTTTAACCGAACTGTTGCTTGGGCATTGTACGGAAAATCTACACGAATGCGTACTTCGCGGCGATGGGTGATTTTTGTGGCTTTCATGTTTCAATAATTTCGAAGGTTGGTTTAAATGTAAATAAAAAATTATCAAACTTATCCTTAACTGAATACAAAAAAATAAGGCTGTAGTTAAGAATAGCGTTGAAAACTTACATAAAATATTTTCATTTCGACCTCTATCCCTAAACCTTTCTCCCTACCTTCTATCCCCCTTACGGGGACTTTCTCCAAAGGAGAAAGAAATAGGAATAAATATTTTTGAGAAAGGGGACAGGGCATTGATATTATGAAATGATGTTCATTTGTCGAGCTGCCTCAAAGTCCCTCTCCTCGGGAGAGGGTGCTCGGCTAAGCCGCTTGGTTTGCCAAGAATTAGGGAGAGGTCGATTAATTGCAAAACGAATAAAAATTACAATGCTATTTAACTACAGCCAAAAATAAATAAATAAAATTCATAAATTCAATTGGTTTGGAGCTTTTGTAAATATTCAAAAATTGGGTTGCATAAAATTTTTAACTCCGTTTTTTTAACAAAAAACTCCCGACGAAAATCAATTCATCGGGAGTTTTTTTTATCCTTTTTAGGCTTCTACGTGAGACTTCGGCGCGAGCTCAGTCGAACACTCAGCCGAACGGGGTTAGGGGTATCTATTGCACTTTATAAATATCCACACTTTCTGCTTCGAATTTTTTGATATAAGTGGCATGGCGGCGCACTTCTACTTCGGCAAAATTAAGGTAAATCTCGGCCGATTTGCGGAACATATCATCTTTATCGCGTGTTGCATCTAAAATAAGCAGATAACTCATAATAATATGTCCTGCCATTTCAACCAACCGGCGTGCCTGAAAGTCGAGATATTCCTGATTTTTTGTTTCGGTAACACGAGTTACTGTGTTTTCGTATAAAGTGGTCATACTAATCAGGCGTTTGCGCAATGAATCGAATTCGGGATTAATGTGCTGCGCTTCGTAATGACGGATTTGTTTCAAATATGAGCTTGTGGTTACGTGACGTATGGCTGCAACCACCTGCAACTGCGAAGTTCCTTCGTAAATGGTCAGGATACGGGCATCGCGGTATATACGTTCGCAGGCATAATCTTTCATAAATCCTGAACCGCCGTGAACTTGTATCGAGTCATAAGCATTCTGATTGGCATATTCGCTCGAAAACATCTTCAGCATCGGAGTGAAAGCATCAGCCAATCGTTGAAAATCTTTATAATCGGCTTTTTCTTCGGACGTAAGTTTACGGGTAGCTTCAATACCTTCATAAGCTTTATATACATCCACAAAACGTGTTGTTTCGTAAAGCAGGGCACGTGATGCATCTAATTTAGCTTTCATCATCGAAAGCATTTCGTACACAGCCGGAAATTCGATAATGGCTTTGCCAAACTGACGACGATCGCGGGCATAAGCAATTGCCTCTTCGAAAGCTGCTTGCGATACTCCTACCGATTGAGCTCCAACGCCAAGTCGTGCGCCATTCATCAGCGACATAACATATTTAATCAGACCCAAGCGGCGCGAACCAACTAATTTTGCCGGAGTATTGGTGAAAACTAATTCGCAGGTTGGCGAGCCTTTGATACCGAGTTTATTTTCGATGCGGCGTACTTTAACTGTGTGGTCATGTTTGTTATCGGCAACAAAATACGACAAACCGCGTCCATCGTTGGTTCCTTCTTCGGAGCGGGCTAACACAAGTTTGATTTGGGCATCGCCGTTGGTAATAAAGCGTTTTACACCGTTCAGATACCACAAACCATCTTTTTCGTTGAAAGTAGCTTTCAGCTGAACAGCTTGTAAATCAGATCCTGCATCAGGTTCTGTTAAGTCCATCGAACAGGTTTGTCCTTGGCAAACGCGAGGTAGAAATTCGGCTTTTATATCTTCATCGGCAAATTCGGCAATGGTTTCGGCGCAGTCCTGCAATCCCCATATATTGGCAAAACCCGCATCGGCACGCGAAATCATTTCGCCACCCATTACATAAGGGATCATCGAAAAATTCAAACCACCATACTGACGGGGCAACGCCATTCCGTAAAGTCCGGCTTGTGCTAACGCATCATGGTTCTCCTGTGTTCCGCGGGCATAAATCACTCGGTTGTTCAACACCAAAGGACCGTCATGGTCAACACTTTCGGCATTGGGTGCAATCACATCGGCACAAATCTCGCCGATAATCTCCAATACTTTTTCGTAATTGTCTATTGCATCTTCAAAATCGCGCGATGCATAATCATATTTATCTTTGTCGGCAAAGTTTTGCTCTTTGAGCGTTACAATTTTTTGCATCAACGGATGCGATAACTGAAATTTTAATGCCGGATTGTTGTTGTAATAGTTCATAATATTTTTTTTATGAAGTTAGTGAAGTTAATGTGAAGTTAGTGTTTTATTTTCTATTGTCTTTTAAATCAACTAATAGTTTTTCACAATAACTATTTAAAGATTTGCTGGTATCTTCCAAAAGCATAATTAATTTTCCCGATTGATTATTATCGATGTAGTTTAAATCTTTTGAAAGTATAATATAATATCTGCATTCTTCGAGACTGCTTTGAGCAATATTGAAAAATCGCAGTTTTTCTATTTTGCTTAATCTTTTATATCCTTCAGCTATATTTGCCGGAATTGATATTGCAGCTCTTCTAAATTGTGATACTAAACCAAAAAGTTCATGTTTGGGATAAGATGTGGTTAGGCTATACATTTCCAAAACAAAACAATGGGCGTGTTGCCACATTCTTAAATCAACAAATGAATTTGTTACAGCCATAACCTCTTAACTTCCTAACTTCCAATTAACTTCTATAACTTCTATAACTTCTATAACTTCCAATTCTTTTTACTTCGAGTTCTTTTTATAGTATTGTATCATTTTCGGAATAACTTCTTCCACAGTGCCCGTGATTATATAATCGGCAATCTGGTTGATGGGAGCTTGAGGATCGTTGTTGATAGCAATGATCATGGCACTTTCCTGCATACCTGCAATGTGTTGAATCTGCCCGGAGATGCCGCAGGCAATATACAGTTTCGGACGAACGGTTGTTCCGGTCTGACCAATCTGACGTTCGTGCTCTGCCATGCCCGAATCAACCGCAGCACGTGAAGCACCTACTTCGCCGCCAAGTACGGCAGCCAAATCGTAGAGCATTTTGAAGTTTTCGGCACTTCCCATTCCGTAACCACCCGATACGATGATTGGTGCTGCTTTCAGATTTACTTTCGATTTTTCGATATGACGTTCTATCACTTCGATAACGAAATCCATATCCGAAATATACTTGGAAAGGTCTAATTTCTTTGTTTTTCCCACGAATTTTTCATCGCGGATCTCTTTTTTCATTACTCCTTCGCGAACGGTTGCCATTTGCGGGCGACAATCGGGATTCACAATCGTTGCAACGATATTTCCTCCAAAAGCCGGACGAATCTGGTACAACAGATTTTCGTACACTTTGCCCTGTTTTTTGTCTTCGTAAGTTCCGATTTCGAGCGAAGTGCAGTCGGCTGTCAATCCGCTGAACAAAGCAGAAGATACACGCGGACCGAGATCGCGACCGATAGAAGTAGCACCCATCAGTACAATTTGAGGTTTTTCTTCTTTGAAAAGATTGACTAACAAAGAAGTGTGCGGTAATGTTGTGTAAGGTGTCAGCCGTTTGTCATCGGCTAAGTAAAGCGTATCAACGCCGAATGGAAAAACCTGCGCGCCTATTTTGTCGAGCTGACAACCTGCGGCAACCGCTTCGAGTTTGCATTTGAGCTGATCAGATAAGGTGCGTCCCTTGGTGAGCAGTTCGAGACTTACATCGCCTACAATGCCGTCTTCTATTTCGAGATATACTATTATGTTATTCATATTATTACTACCCCCTACCCCCTAAAGGGGGATTAAAGAGCACTGTTTTATAGTTAATAAAAAATGATGTAGTATCCTGTTCCCCTTTAGGGGTTAGGGGTCTATCCTATGGTATGATTAGCAATCAATTCTTTCATCAAATCTTCCATTTCTTCATTCGAGGCGGTCAGTCGCTTGCTTTCTTTGGCGGTAAAAACCACGCTTTCGATTTGCTTCACTTTGGTAGGCGAACCCGAAAGTCCAAGCCATTTGATATCGTGGTCGATGTCGCTAACGCCCCATTCGTTAATATTGAGGTAAGGGCGAGCATCATAAAGATCGGTGTAATCTGAGCCGGCAATTTGTTTTTCTGTAGGTGTGGCGGCGCGTTTGTATTTTAGCGTAAGTTTGGCGTGTCGCGGGCGGCAATTTGCAGCCGATCCATTTACGGTTACAACCAATGGAAGTGTTCCTTTTACCACTTCCACTCCACGTTCGAGGCGGCGTTTTATGGTAATTACATTTCCCGACAAATCAAGAATTTCTTCGGCATACGTAATTTGTGGTAATCCTAATTTTTCGGCAACCTGTGGTCCAACTTGTGCAGTATCGCCATCGATAGCCTGGCGACCACAAACAATAATATCTACTTTGCCCATTTTGCGAATGGCGCAAGCTAATGCATAAGAAGTGGCGAGCGTATCCGAACCGGCAAACTCACGTCCGCTAAGCAGATAACCGCCATCGGCGCCGCGATACATACTCTCGCGAATGATCTCGGCAGCGCGTGCAGGACCCATGGTGAGCACATGAACCGTTGCACCTTCTATTTTCGATTTCAATCGCAATGCCTGTTCAAGCGCGTTGAGGTCTTCGGGGTTGTAAATGGCAGGAAGCGCGGCACGGTTAACAGTCCCATCGGCTTTCATGGCATCTTTACCAACATTCCGTGTGTCGGGCACTTGTTTGGCAAGAACTACAATTTTAAAACTCATTCTGTGTTTTTTTTTGATTTGTATTTTTATTTTTATTTTCTATTATTCTGTTTCTATTATAAACGACAAATATAACATACACTTTGCATTTTGTATATATTTGATATACTGCTCTTGTCCCGATAGACTTCGCCGATAGACTTCGCCGATAGCTATCGGCGTGAGCTCAGTCGAACGCTATCGGGATTGTTCTAATGTCTTTTATTATATATAAAAGATTTCGTAAAATTGAGCCTCTTAAAAATGAAGTGCAAAAATAGCAGTTTTAATTAACCTGACAAGTAAAAATTGCACAAAAATTCAAAATTGTGCAATAATTTATAGAAAAACTAAGAACAAAAGCTCTGTTGTCCGGTGAAATTTCTTAAATTCTTCACTTCGTACCGAAGGGCAAGTACTTGTTTTGACAACTATTCTTACGAACATAATAATAATATCAGACTTCCTGACCCCATGATATAAATCAAGAAGTTACAATGCCCATATCGTAAATCAGATTGTCGTACATATCGTAAATTTGCTGTAATATTTCTGTAATATTTTGATATTGAACAGTATAAATTAAAGTTTGCTGTGTGTTAGGAACAAATACCGACAACTAAATATGCGAGAGGTCAGGAAGTCTGAAATATGAGTGCTATTTTCAGTTCGTTTTGTTTGTTAAAAAAAATCGTCTGCAGAAACCTTACTGACTGCAGGCGCTAATATCCCTGTTTAAAAAAAAGAAACTCTTTATTTTTCAGTTACATTGGATGTTAAACATTAAATCTGAAATGCAAAATATCTCCATCCTGAACCACATATTCTTTACCTTCTACAAACAATTTTCCTGCTTCCCTGCAGGCGGCATCCGAACCCAGCGCAATGTAATCTTTGAACTTGATAACTTCGGCACGAATAAATCCTCTTTCGAAATCGGAATGGATAATGCCGGCACACTGCGGTGCTTTGCTTCCTCGCGTAAATGTCCAGGCACGCGATTCGTCGGCTCCGGTTGTGAAATAAGTCTGTAAATCAAGTAAATGATAAGCTGATTTAATCAGGCGAACTACACCCGATTCCTGCAATCCCATTTCTTCGAGAAACATTTGACGTTCTTCATAAGTATCGAGTTCGGATATTTCCGATTCGATTTTAGCGGCAACAATCAAGAGATCGGCGCCTTCGTCTTTAATAGCTCCACGCACCTGTTCTACATAAGCATTTCCTGATACCGCCGATTTTTCGTCCACGTTACAAATATAAAGCACGGGTTTATCGGTGAGTAAAAACAGATCGGAAGCTAATTTCACATCATCTTTGTTGCCTAATTTTACTGTTCGTGCAGGCTTTCCCTGTTCAAGCACAGTTTTGTATTGCATCAGAATGTCGAAAAGACGTTTGGCTTGTTTGTCGCCTCCGGTTTGAGCCTGCTTTTGCACTTTTGTCAATTGCCTCTCAACAGTATCGAGATCTTTTAGCTGTAATTCATAATCAATTATTTCTTTATCGCGAACCGGATTAACCGTTCCATCTACATGCACTACATTTTCGTCATCGAAACAGCGTAATACATGAAGTATTGCATCCGTTTCACGGATATTGGCCAAAAATTTATTTCCCAATCCTTCGCCCTTGCTGGCACCTTTTACCAATCCGGCAATGTCAACAATTTCAACAGTGGTAGGAATAACCCGTTGCGGGCTATCAATTTCGGCCAATTTTGTTAGCCGGTCATCGGGAACGGTAATTACCCCTACATTAGGTTCGATAGTACAAAACGGGAAATTGGCAGCCTGTGCCTTAGCGTTCGATAAACAGTTGAATAAAGTGGATTTTCCAACATTGGGAAGTCCTACAATACCACATTGAAGAGCCATATTTTATTTAGTTTGAGCGTTTGAGAAGTTTGAAATTAGAACGTTAAATGGAAAAACAATAAAAATAAAAAGTTTGCAAAGGTACGAAAAATAGTTGTGAAGGCAAATTTTAACCTCAAACATAGCTTGTCATTGCTTGTTTTGAATTAAATACTAATATCAAAAACCTCAAATTATATTTCCTATCCCCAAATCTTTTCAATAATTTTCGGATAATACTCATATTCAAGCGCATGAACTTTTAAAGCAACCATTTCGGGCGTGTCGGTTGGTAAAACAGAGCATTTTGCCTGAAAAATGATATTTCCCTCATCGTAGTTTTCGTTTACATAATGAATCGTAATGCCCGTCTCTTTATCATGCGCATCGACCACAGCCTGATGAACTTTATCACCGTACATACCTTTTCCACCATATTTAGGCAGCAGTGCAGGATGAATATTGATTATTTTATCTGGAAATGCTTTGACAACACATGCAGGAATCTTCAGCAAGAAACCGGCTAATACAATGCAGTCAATCTTGTACAGTTTCAGCGATTGAATTACTTGTGAACCTTCCGAAAATTCTTCGCGTGTGAATGTCAAAGACGGAATTTTTAAATTTTCAGCCCTGCGATGAACATAAGCATCGGGTTTATTGGAGATGATCAAAGGGAAGAAAAGGGTGTCCGATTGTGAAAAATATTTAATTATATTTTCGGCATTCGAACCCGACCCTGAAGCGAAAATAGCTATTCTAATGGGCATAATGTTAGTTTTATATTGCTCATAATTTATTTAACTGTGCAAAAAAACACAATATTTTCAACAAAATAGAGGTTATTTGAAGAAATTTTCATTTCTTTGCACCGCAAAATTATAAAACAAATTTTATTTATAAACTTAAAGATTAAAAATTATGTCAGAAGTTGCTGCTAAAGTAAAAGCTATTATCGTAGACAAATTAGGTGTAGAAGAAGCAGATGTTGTAGAAACAGCCAGTTTCACAAACGATCTTGGAGCTGATTCATTAGACACAGTAGAATTGATCATGGAATTTGAAAAAGAATTTGGAATATCAATTCCGGACGATCAGGCAGAAAAAATTTCTACAGTTGGTGAAGCTATCACTCATATCGAAGCTTTACAAAAATAATTTATTTCCGCAATAATTCATTATGGATTTAAAAAGAGTTGTGGTAACAGGATTAGGTGCTGTGACTCCAATTGGTAATACTATTCCCGATTTCTGGAATAGTATTATTAATGGGGTTAGCGGTGCCGGTCCTATTACTCGTTTTGATACATCTTTGCATAAAACAAAATTCGCCTGCGAAGTCAAGAATTTTGACCCTTTAGTGTATTTCGACCGCAAAGAAGCCCGCAAAATAGATCTTTACGCTCAATATGCTATTGCTGCTGCCAAAGAGGCATTAGACAATAGTGGTTTAGACCTTGAAAAAATCGACAGAGATGAAGTAGGAGTTATTTTTGCTGCAGGTATAGGAGGAATAGCAACATTTGAACAGGAGATAGGGTATTATTACCAACATCTCGAAAATGGACCAAAATTCAATCCTTTCTTCATACCAAAAATGATTTCGGATATGGCCGCAGGGCAGATTTCGATGATCTATGGTTTTCGCGGACCCAATTACTCAACTTGCTCAGCATGCGCATCATCGACCAACGCTATCATTGATGCTTTTAACTATATTCGTATGGGAAAAGCCAATATTATACTTGCTGGTGGCGCCGAAGCTGCTATTACTCCCGGAGGAGTTGGTGGTTTCAATGCACTTACTGCTTTGTCGACCCGTAACGATGACCCCAGCAAGGCATCCCGTCCTTTCAGTAAAAGCCGCGATGGCTTTGTTATGGGTGAAGGTGCTGGTTGTTTGATACTCGAAGAATTAGAACATGCACTGGCGCGTGGAGCTAATATTATTTGTGAAGTAGTAGGAGGCGGAATGTCGGCCGATGCTTACCACATGACAGCTTCGCATCCTGATGGATTAGGTGCAAAATTGGTTATGCAGCGGGCATTGAAAGATGCAGATATGAATGTCGAAGATATTGATTACATCAATGTACACGGAACATCAACCCCTGTCGGCGATATTTCGGAGCCTAAAGCCATTAAAGCTGTTTTTGGCGAACACGCTTATAATCTGAATATTAGTGCTACAAAATCAATGACCGGGCACCTATTGGGAGCAGCAGGTGCTGTCGAAGCCATTGTTGCTATTTTGTCGGTTGTTAATGATATCGTTCCTCCTACCATCAATTTTGTTGAAGGCGATGAAGATCCTGATATCGACAACAATCTTAATTTCACCTTTAACAAGGCTCAAAAACGCGTTGTAAATGCTGCACTTTCAAATACTTTTGGTTTCGGTGGTCACAATGCCAGTGTAATTGTAAAAAAATACACAAAATAATTCCTTTTTTTGTGATAAAAATAATTTTAAGAAAAATAAGGCTCTTGTCGAATGCTCGAAAAGAGCCTTATTTGTTGTTTTACAACATATTAGGCTTTTATCCCGATTGGATTGAATACTACCAATTAGCTGTACGACACCGTTCGGTGTCGGTACCGGTCGAAAAAGGACCAGCGCTGAGCAACGAACGGCTCGAGTTTCTGGGCGATGCTGTGCTTAATTCGGTTGTTACCGATATTCTTTACCGCAAATATTCAAACAAGAGCGAAGGATTTCTAACCAATACCCGATCGAAAATTGTTAAACGAGACTCATTAAACCGTTTTGCTGTCGAAATAGGTTTAGATAAACTAATGCTCACATCGAAACACGTTAATACAAATAACAATAACAATAATATCTTCGGCAATGCACTTGAAGCACTGTTGGGTGCAATTTATTTAGATTACGGATATAAAAAATGTAAACTATTTGTCGAAAATAGATTGTTAAGCAAATTTATTGACCTTGATAAAGTAGCTGAAAGTGAGGTCAACTTTAAGTCAAAAATTATTGAATGGAGCCAGAAATACCGTATTCCGGTGGAATTTGTTTTGGTGAATGAAGAATTTAAAAGTCCAAATAAACACGTTTTCCACACTCAACTCACCATAGCCGGTCAAGTAATTTGCCAGTCGACCGGTGCCAGTAAACGAGAATCGCAACAAAATGCATCGTATCTGGCATTGAAACAAATACAATCCAATCCCCGCTTCGTTCAAGAAATTCTTTTCGCTGAATAATAAACTCAAGTTTCAGAGTGCTAAAATCAAATATATTCTGTTAAATAATTGACATTCAAAATATCAATAAAATTTACTGCACAATAACTCTTTTTTTGTGTTTTTATTTGACGTAAATTTATATCTTTGTATCCGACAGTTAATCAGTAATATAAAATAAATAAAATCATGGAAGGACAACATTTTTCTCAAATTATTGCCACACTGGGGCAAAAGTATGGAGACAAAACAGCAATTTGCTCCAGAAAAAATACAGGAGATGAGTGGACAGCTTTGAAGTGGAGCAATTTCGAAAAGCAGGTTTCGATAATCGCTAAAGCGCTTTTGGAATATGGAGTGAGTGAATTCGACCGAATTGGTCAGTTCTCGCAAAATATGGCTGAAAATCTTATTGTTGATTTTGCTGTTTTTGCCAATAGGAGTGTTATTGTGCCGATGTATGCTACATCTTCGGTTCCACAAGTTGAGTTTATAGTGAACGATGCTGAAATTCAATTGATTTTTGTAGGCGATCAGATTCAGTACAACGTGGCTATCGAAGTGTTGAAAAATTCGAAAGTGTTGAAAAAAATCGTTGTTTTCGACAACAATGTAGTTCTTGCCAACAACGAATCATCAATGTATTACACCGATTTGTTGGCTATGGGAATAAAATCAAGCAAACATTTTGAAGTTGAAAATCGTCAAAATGCAGCTGCTGAAGAAGACTTGGCATGCATTCTCTATACTTCGGGTACCACCGGAAATCCTAAGGGTGTAATGATGCCCCATTCCTGCTTTATCGAAGCAATGCGTATCCACAAAATAAGGCTTACCAGCGTAACCGACAAAGATACATCCATTGCTTTTTTGCCTTTATCACATGTTTTCGAGCGCACATGGAGTTATTTCTGCATTGTAAAAGGTGTAACCATTTATATCAATCTTAAACCAATCGAAATTCAACAGACTTTAAAAGAAATAAGACCTACGCTTATGTGTGCGGTTCCGCGGTTCTGGGAAAAAGTTTATGCAGGCGTACAGGAAAATATTTCCAAAATGTCTCCTTTCAAAAAGGGTATAGTAACCTGGGCTGTCGAAACAGGAAAAAAACACAATCTCGATTACCTGAGAAAAGGGCTAAAACCCGACATTTTTTTGAGTCTGAAATATAAAATTGCCGATAAGCTGATTTTTTCAAAAGTTAAAGAAACCATTGGTATTGAAAATGCAAATTTATTGCCGGCTGCCGGCGCACGATTATCTGATGAAATCACCCTGTTCATGAGGAGTATCGGTGTACCCATCACTTATGGTTACGGTCTGACCGAAAGTACGGCTACCGTGTGCTGCTTTGATTATACAGATTACGAAATCGGAACCGTTGGCAGTATCATGCCCGATGTGCAGGTAAAAATTGGAGAAGAAAATGAAATTCTTCTCAAAGGAAAAACCATATTTCCCGGCTATTATAAAAATGAAGCTGCCAATAAAGCTGCTTTTACTGCCGATGGATGGTTTCGTACAGGCGATGCCGGAAGCATCAAAGGAAATGTGCTGATAATGAGCGAAAGACTTAAAGATTTATTCAAAACATCGAATGGAAAATATGTAGCACCCCAGGAAATTGAAACACGACTCGGAATGGATAGATTTATTGATCAGGTAGCTACTATTGGCGATGAACGAAATTTTGTAACCGCTATCATTGTGCCATCGATACCTGCTATGGAAGAATATGCCAAACAAAACAATCTAAAATATGAAACTGTGGATGATTTGCTTGCGTCTGAAGCAATATACAAAATGTATGAGGAGCGAATTGCTAAATTGCAGGCTGGCATGGCAAATTACGAGATGATTAAAAAATTCCGCTTTATTAAAAGGGGGTTCAGCATCGAATCGGGTGAACTGACCAATACGCTTAAAATGAAAAGAGTGATAATTATGCAAAAATATAAATCACTCATAAATGAAATGTATGCCGAAAAGCATAATTAGCAAGAAAATTGATAGTTTAACAATTTTATTTATGCTAAATAACATATTTTATTTACTTTTGTGCCGATAATTATTTTTTTTTGACGAATTTAAAAACGTTTACAAACTATGTTAAATGAAAAAATTGGAATCAATGCAGGACAAATATGGAATGTATTGCAAAATGGGGAACAAAATGTGAAAGCCATTAAAAAGGCAACAAAGCTCAGCGAAAAAGATTTGAATTTAGCTTTAGGGTGGTTAGCCCGCGAAGGTAAACTTAATTTCAGCGAAGTGGAAGGAGAATTATTCGTAAACTTGGCATAACTAACTGAAAATAAAACAAGCGTAGTTTTTTTGAATTAAACCCGCTCGTTTTATTTTAATAAAACCGTGAAATTCTTTGAAATTTTGCCCCGAAAAATTTCTTTAAATCAAAAAATGAACGTATATTTGCAGCCGCTTTGGGAGAAAAGAATGTTTAGATACAAGAACCAAGAATCAGTAGCCAAGACTACGAAATTGATGGGTTAGTAAATAAAAAGAATTGCGAAAATAGCTCAGTTGGTAGAGCACGACCTTGCCAAGGTCGGGGTCGCGGGTTCGAGTCCCGTTTTTCGCTCAAAAAAAGTAAACAATTAGTCGTATCATGCCCGGATGGTGGAATGGTAGACACGAAGGACTTAAAATCCTTTGGCTTCACGGCTGTGCGGGTTCAAGTCCCGCTTCGGGTACTGTCTATTTTGTTTAAAACGCTTGTAATCATTGAATTACAAGCGTTTTTTATTTGTCGAGTAACAAAATAGTAACAATGTTCAACCAAATAACAACAAAAACCCTTTTTATTGTCAAATATGCTTTGTTACTTTTGAGCACAAAAAAACCGCTCCAAAATTAATTGAAACGGTTTAACTTTTTTTATTTTTATTTTTATTTTTATACTCTTAAAATTTCGGGTGTTTGAATCCGTAAATATTTGCCATTATTCTTTGCTCGGTTATTACTTCAATATCAAAATATCTTTGATTTAATTTTTCAAATTTGATAGCTTTTTTTGTGGGCTTGCCTTTGAATTTAGTTTGCATTCGTTTTTTATTTTGCCATTTTTCAACTTTATTTTTTATCGTGTTAAACCTGTCTAATATCTGATATTTTTTTGAGCTGGTTTGTGCTGGGTAATACAATCGGTATTTATACGCCCCCCTCGCTTTGAAGTATTGACTGCCATACGCTCGGTATAAGATACGGCAACGCTTGAATGATACGGGACAAATAAAATATATTACATTTCCTTTCCCTAAATTTGAGGGTATAAACTCAATAAATACTTTATAATCCATTTCAGTTTTTTCGCCTGTGTGGTGGCTGGTTATGGTGTAATACAGTCGCAAATATGTTTCGTTTGATTTATGTACGGTTTCAATTGATATACTGCTTTCGTCCGTCCACTTCATTGACTGTGTATGACTGCCATACTTATCGGCAAAACATTTGAAATACCCTCGTTTAATCAAATAACTCATTTCAATTCTTTGAGCTGCATTTACTGTGGTTGCTCCGGTGCTGTATCGTCCCATTTTCAAATAATTTTCTGAAATAACCTAAATTATTAGTACTTATCACTGTTTAATCAAGTTCCCAACTGGTCGGCTCGCCTTTTGTCATTCCTACACTTTCAACCTTTGGCAATATAAACGGTAATAGTTTGAGTAATACTTCAAGCCTTTTATCGGGTGGCAATGCTGCCAATGTTTCGGGTAACTGGTTGAGCTCTGTTTCAACAATGCTTTTTAAATTTGCCCTCAAATCTTTTGTGAGGGTTGGGGTTTGTTCAATTGTTTTCATACTGTTAAAATTTGTTTTAATGTTTGTAATCTATTTAAATGAGGTAAAAATATATTCACTCCGTTATTTGCTTTCACTGTGGAAAGGTGGCTTTGAATAAATAGTGGCAAATCAATTATATTACTGCAATTGCTCAACCTCACGGGCTGGCTTGGTAGTTCAACCGCTGCAAAATACTTTTCAATTTCGGATATTTCAACGCTCCAATTTTGTTTGGGTTGCTGTCTATATTCACGCTTTGAAATTGTAGGGGGACAAAAATAATGTTTGTTTTCAACTTCACTTTTTTCACTTTTTTCACTAATTGGCTCAATTATATTTTGAGGGGGGCAAAAAATAAGTTTGTTTTCGTCTTCACTTTTTTCACTTTTTACACTAATTGGACAAATAAATGAAGTAGGGGGGCAAAAAATAAGTTTGTTTTCGTCTTCACTTTTTTCACTTTTTACACTATCACGAAACAAACGCCAATCTTTGCAAATCAAATAATCGGCAATATCGTACCCGCTTAACCGTTCGGCTTCACTGGCTTCACGCTCCAACAAATCGGATATTATAAACCGTGCCCCTTTTATAGTGTCCAATTCTTTGAGTTTTGAGTTCCACAAATCAAACGCTTTGCCATCGGTTGAAAGGTCGGGAAATAAAACCACGTCCCGCCCCTGTAATGCTTTGCACTTGGCAACGTTTAAACTGCTTAGGTTGTACACTGCAAGCCAAATAAACCGCTCGGCAATGTTGGGCAACCCAAAATATAAAGTCCCGTAAATCGCACTCTTTGGGGCTTCAACCAATGCAACCGGATTGAGCGGGTATTTACTCAAAAGGTGTTCGCCAAATAAACAACTTACTTTTAAATCGTTCAACTCATACGCTGGCAACCAATCGGGTAAACGGTCGCCCCGCTGTGAGTATTGATATTTCAGTATTGAATGTAAAAAACTGGTTTTAGTGGTGTGGTTCGCTTGGTCAAATTGCTTCACTTGTATTGCTCGGATATTGTTTTTTATGTCAATGTAAGGCAATGCAACCGCCCCGCCAAAAGTGGCAACCGTACCCAAATAATACAATGAAATAACGTTTTCAATATCGCACTGGTCAAAGGGAAAAGCAACCCGCTGCAATAGGTTTTGAATAAATACGTTTTTGTCGTAATCGGTCAACGTGTCCGCCAATACTTCAAAGGGTATTGGTGTCAATGGTTGCGGTTTTGGCTTTGGTGCAAACACTTTGTAGGAATTAAACGCCTGGTCTTTTTCAAATGCTGGCTTGTTATGATACCCGCATTTACTTTCACGGTCGCACCGGCCAAACTGTGAGGGTAAACACTTGCCCGTTACGTTGTCAACGTATAGGACAAATGTTTTTTTTCCACACTCGGGGCAACTGCTTTTTGAGCTGCCTTTTTGCAAGCTGTATTTATATTGCTTATCCATTTCAATACGGGGCGTTTTGTTTGGTCAAATATGCAATGTTCCCAACGTTCAACCTGTCAACCGTTATTTTTAAATGCTTCAACCGTTTTATAAAATTGCCCTTTTTTACGGCTTGGCAACCATCTTCAATACAAAAGGTTCTATATTCACGGTAAAGCTCCACAATAGGGCTGTAAACGGTTGCACTGGCTAAATACCCGCTGTCTTCAACAAACTGATTCACACTATCGCTTTCAAGTTCATATTGTTTACGTGCTTCGTTCACTGCCTTACAATAGGTAAAACCCTTTTGTTTTAATAGTCTATTAAGTCCCAATAAAACCCAATTAAATACCCCCGAAAGTTCGCTTTCAATTATCTTTTTACTTAATTGTTTGTCTTGTTCGTGTTCGGGTATTGTTTGCTCGAAATTTACGATTAAAAAACGCCGGAAATAAGCCTCTGTTTGCTCTGCATTTTTGGGTAATTCATTACAATTGAATATAAATTTTGCGTAATTTGTTATATCAAACGGCAGGCCATAAGGCAAACGTGCTTGTATTTTTTCGCCTGAAATCAATTGTTTTGTTTTGTCGGTGGTGGCTTGGTTTGCGTTCAACTCACTGGTATAGTTAAGCAACTTGTTTTGTATCATTGCCCTGTAGTATCCATCTTTGTCGGTCAAACTTTCCAAGCTATATCCGCTCACATTCTCATCGCCAAATAAAGCGTTCACAATGTCGAAAAATACGCTTTTACCATTTGCACCGCTTCCGTATAAAATCAATGCTTTTTCGAGTTTTAAATAACTGGCTGGCACAAAAACGCAACCCAAATACTCGGCTAAAATTAGCTGCCTTAATGGGTCGGGTTGCACTTGGCCTAAATACCTATCAAACAAAGGGGCTGTGGCGTTCGAATCGTACGAAAAAGGCAATTGATAAGTAAGAAAATCGGCACGGTCAAACTTTCGTAATTTATGCCCCGTTGGCGTTATTTCAAACGTGCCATTTTTTAAGTTTATTAAAACTCTATTTTTTATCGTCTTGGGTTTTGGCAAATAACTGGTTGCAATAAATTGTTTAAACAACGTATCTCTGAAATCATACCACCGGCTTGTAAATCGGGCAACGCCCATAAGTTCGGCTGCCTTGCCCAAAAAAGATTGAAACGCCTCTTTTTCAATGTTTGCCCAATACTCGCCATTGTATAAATAAATAAAATAGTTGTTTTTGCAAATACCCCACTTCATTTTTTCGGCGACCATCAATACATTCTCAATGCTTAAAATCGCAAAGTGTTTTTGTGTCAATTTAAAGCCATATAGTTGTTTTTGTATTTCCTTGAGTTCGCCCTCAATAATTGCATTTTTTTTATAACTGCCATCGGGGTTTGTGAGCTGGCTTTGTAGCTCCAAACATTTTGCCCTTAACTCTTCAACCTGTGGAAAGGCTGCTTTTTCAAAATCAACCGGCTCAATATTTTTCAATAACTCGTCCAAAATTTCCCCATGTGCGGTCGGTTCTACTTTGGTGGTCAATCCTGAAACGTGTTTTATTATATCCGTTGCGGTCAACGTGTCAAATTTCGGCTTTAATGCTTTGATAGTCTGCAAAAAAACACTATCTTTGTGTAGCATTTCGGGGGTGGTGGCTGTGCTGGCTGCTGCCTCTGTTTGTTTTGTTTCCATTGTTACGCTCTTTTATATTTACCTGTTACAACATAAGTGCTGGCCACCTCTGCAATTTCGCTTTGCGGTTTTATCCGCACACTCAACAAATACGCTTCAAGCTCTTCCCGGTCAAAGAATATCATTTTTCCGTTTGGTTTGTAGTGAGGCACAATTTTTTGTGAAGTCATTTTATACAAACAACTTTTACTCATGCCCATGTAGGTGGCTGCCTCTTCAAATGTCATTACTCTTTTGGTTTCCATTTTATTTTTTATTACAATTAATTAATAAACTCGGGGCGTGCACTCCCTTTGCTGGTTGGTTCGATTAATCATTTGCAAAGGAAAGGCAATAAGGAAAGTAAAAGAATAGACACGGTTTTACAGTAAAAGGGTGTAAAAGGTTTTTGACTATTGAGCACAAAAAAAAGGGCAAAAAAGCCCCTTTAGTGTAAAAAGTGAAAAAAGTGAAGTTCAAAACAAACTTTATTTTTGCGCCTCTACTTTTTTAATCTCATCAATTAGTGAAAAAAGTGAAAAAAGTGAAGTTCAAAACAAACATTATTTTTGCGCCTCTGTAATTATTTTATCAATTATTTCGTATCCTTTTGGCTTTCCTGTTTTGTTAATAGAAAAATACCCTTGTTTAATTTGTGCCATGTTTTTAATTCCAAAAATCTGACTGCCTATTGCCCACAATCTACCATTATCAATACATAAATTATCAATTAAATAAACCGCTAAATTCCGTTGCTGTATCCATTTAGTTGAGTAGCTGGTATATTTATCATTCACTCCCCCAAACGCCCAAATAAAGCCCTCTTTGTCGCTGTCGGGTATAAATCCATTAAGTACCAATAAGTCATATAATTTGCCTCGCTGGGTATCGGTTAAGCTGGTTGTAAATTGGTATTGTTTCGGCTGTAATTGGTTTGGCTCGGGTGTGGTTTCACAATAAGTTTGATATAAATTTTCGGCAAGCTCAATAAATTCAACAATTAGTTGACAATTTACAGTCAACCCTTTGTTTAGGCTTAATGTACTTTAATATATTTAAGAGGTTTGCAAAATTCAATACTGTAATCAATTTGATAGTCCTTCACGTGCTTATTAATGATTTCGCCATCAACTTTTACTTGTTTATAAAAATCCATATACCCCCAACAATAGTCACAAATTTCATCAAATACTAATTGAAATTTATGTTTGTTGAAATTATCTGTTTTAAATTTAATGTACTCATACATTTCAACTTTTGAAAATCTATAAGGTGAAAACCTTTTAAGATATTCATTTGATGTTAAATCGGCTTTGTCATTAAAAAAATAACACATATCTATAATATTAATTTTCGAGTAATCTAACAAGCTGGTATTTGTTGTTTTCATTATAACTAATTTTCAAACGTTGGTAAACTGTTTATCGCTTTCTCTTTGAGGCTGTCAACCGCTCGGGTGTACTTTTCCGTATGTTTCAATCCTGAATGTCCCAACAAGCTGGCAACGGTCTTAATGTTCGCCCCGTTGTTAAGTATATTTACTGC
Organism: Paludibacter sp.; assembly: GCA_030653695.1. GTDB lineage: Bacteria > Bacteroidota > Bacteroidia > Bacteroidales > Paludibacteraceae > Paludibacter. Next base: position 19,539 of record JAURYY010000244.1, read on the forward strand.
AAAAGAATGTCGCCCGCAATGCCATGTAATATGCTTATCAATACCCGCCTTTGTTACCCAATGCCTCAACGCTTTTAAGCACATTGTTTGGCTCGGCAAATGAAATATAAAATCGGGTTTTGCTGGCTTGTCCCCTATCAATGATAACAAGCCATCGTTCAATGGTATGTTTACCCAACTGTTTGCGCTGTGGCCTTTGGTTTTAGCTTGGTTAAACTTCAATGTCTTATTTGAAAAATCCACATCACTATATTTCAATTCAATAATATCACAAAATCTTATACCCGTATAAAGGGTAAAGATAAACGCCCGCCTTGTATTGAGGTTTTGTTCGGGGTAACGTGTGGCAATTAGTTTTTTCATTTCGTCAACGCTTAAAATATCTTTTGTTAGGGCGTGTTCGTCAACCTTACAAACTACTCCGGCACACGGATTTTTTGATATTACATTGTGTTCAACTGCATACTTAATCACTTTTTTAAATCGCTTGTAAAAAGTCAACGCTCCCTCGCCAGTGCTTTTACTTTCCAAATATTCAACAAACAACATCATCATATCTTTTGTAAGCTGGTCGGGTTTGATATTGTATTGTAAAGCGGGGTAATACTCTTTTAAGAAATCTTTGAAACGTTCAAAAGATGCTTTTATCATTCGTATATCGGCTTTTGTGTATTTGTCAATATAAGCTTGGTAATAATCTAAAAAGTTTATCTTTTTGGTTGATGGGGAAATTTGCCCATGAGCTTCGTGGTTGAGGTCGCTTTCCTTTTGAGTTCGTATTTTTTCGGCCAATTCTAAAACTTCACGGTTCGCCTCTCTATCAATAGGGGTTCGGGCTTTTGCATTTACATACAATTTCAAAAACTCATACGTTCGAGTTCCATCTCTGTAAATATCCAAATACAAACTTTTATTGCCATTGTTTAGTGGTTTTTCCCTTAGAATAACATTGTTTTTTTTAGTGCCTTTTCGGCTGGCTGTAATCTTAATTGCTGGCTTCATATTTTTGTTACTTTGGTGGGTTGGTTTTTAGGGGTTAAGTACCTTTTTTGTTACTCATTTAACTGTGTTAATTAATCCGTGTTATTCTCTTGATTTACAATAGGGGTACAAAGGTTTTTGTTACTCGAACGTACCCTTTGTTGTTACTCATGTACCCTTTTGTTACTCATGTGGTATCTAAATTATTATATTATCTTTTTATTGCTTATTCTATCTTATGTTTGCAAAGATAGTAACAAAAAGGGTACAAAACAAACTTCGAGTAACAAAATAGTAACAAAGTAACACTAAATATGTGAAAATATCTGAAAATAAAAGAAAGTGAAAAATATAATCAATTGAATAATAGTATAGTTATGTTTCTTATTTTTGCCTTTTTTGGTGGGTTGTGTTCCCGCTTCGGGTACGATAAATATTTAGCAAATCCCTTACAATCTGCAGATTGTAAGGGATTTGTTTTTAGGGTATAACAAAATAGTTTATAGGGATAAACATCACTTGAGTTTCAAGTAGTAATTTTTTACAAGTTGTTTAAACACTGTACTTAAATGATGTCGTTCATTTGTTTCAATTTCTAAGGTCGAAATTATTCTTTCAGTTTGCATAAATGAAAATTCGAGCAATAAACGTTTGGGCGCACTATTTGGCTTGGGATGAACATACACTAATTTATTGCAAAAAAGTTGAATGCGCTGAGCAAAATCAACACATTGCAAACCTTCAATTACAGGGAGTATCAGACATATTCTTCCTGTTTCGTTTAAAAGCGATTTGGCATTTTTCAACAACTCTTGGTGTGTCAACTCGTTGTTGTGGCGTGCTGCCGATCGGCGTACATCAGGCGATTTCAATGAGTTGGCGAAATAGGGCGGGTTTGAAACGATTAAATCGTATTGATTGGATGACTTCGAAGCAAAATGCTGTAATGAAATTTCTTCGGCAATCATTCTGTGTGACCAGGTAGAGTTCGTAAAATTTTCTCGTGCTTGCGCTACCGCATCAGCATCAATATCAATGGCGCAAATCAAAGCCTCAGACCTTTGAGCAAGCATCAAAGCTATCAATCCACTGCCGGTGCCTATATCCAAAATATGCTGAGCACCTTCAACATCAGCCCATGCGCCTAACAAAACACCATCGGTACCCACTTTCATGGCACAGCGATGGTGAAAAACAGTAAATTGTTTGAATGTGAAGCTGTTGGTGGACATTTCTATCGTCTGTTCGAGCCTGAAGAATTTCTTGTCCCTCTGTTATTTTCAGGGTTTGACGGTGTAGTAACCTGAGGCGATGGTGTTGTCGATCTTGAAGGAGTTGTTAAGGATCTTTCAGTTTGCTGATAATTTTTACCCTGTATCCCTCTTCTGTCGCTTTGATTTGTTGTTCTATTCGTTGCTCTATTCGTTGTTTGCATCGTTTCGGCACCTCTGCTCGATTCGTTTCTTACATCCTGCTTGTTTACCGTACGCCGTACAGTTTGCTGATTTGTGGATTCAACGGGAGATCGGTAATTAGTGGGTTGTACTGATTGAAAATTTGAGCGTTCGTACCTTTTGTTTTGCAAGCGGTTTATTTGCTCTGAGTTCAATACTTTTTGTAAATCGGCATCTTTGTTCTTCATTCGTTCCATGGCTTCGCTCCTCGAAACAGAATTCTGACGTGCACGCGCATATTTCAGGTTAATTTCATATACTTGTTTAACCTGTTCGGTCGATAGATTTAATTCCTGTTGCAGGTTTTCGGTTTGTTTTGTTGCTTCATATTCGGGTGTTGCGGCATTATCCTGACTATATATATTTACGTTCAGCACAAATACTGCAAAAGCTAACAATATGATTTTTAACAATTTCATTTACTTCAATTACTTTTAGATGCAACAGAAGATACTACAATGATTGTGCCACTTTATTTATTAAAACTTCTTAATTTTATATTTGTCAATACTTTTTTTGTGTGTAAAGCAAAGTCGCTGTTCATCATCCAGCCATAATAGCCAACATCATTTTTAAGCACATCGGTTACTTTTTGCCCCTTGTATTTTCCGAAATTGATAATTTCTTCGCCTTCATCGTTGTAAATCATGCGCCCTGCAAAATCCACATTGTTGTTTTGAGTAGTAAAGTTCGAAAGAAAATCTATATCGTTTTTCAAATCAGGATACCGGTCTAATTGAGCCATTAAAACTTCATAGGTGGCCAGCGTGTCGGCTTCGGCACCATGCGCACCCTCTAAATCTTTGTTGCAGTAAAACTTGTAAGCAGCTCCGAGTGTACGTGCTTCCATTTTATGAAAAACAACTTGCACATCCACAAATTTACGTTTCATAAGGTCAATATCTACATCGGCACGAAGTAATTCTTCGGCTAACAAAGGAATATCAAATCGGTTTGAGTTGTATCCGGCCAAATCGCAACCTTCAATGTCGCGTGCTATTTCTTTGGCTACCATTTTAAAGGTCGGGCTATCAGCCACATCGACATCGGTTATACCGTGAATATCCGAAGCTGATTTAGGAATTGGCATACCTGGGTTTATTCGAATGGTTTTAGTTTCTTCTCGTCCGTTTGGCGAAACTTTGTGATATGATATTTCTACAATACGGTCGGTTACAATATTGGTTCCTGTAGTTTCGAGATCAAAAAAAACAATGGGATTTTTAAGCTGGAGTTTCATTTTTTTAGAATAAAGATAAAAGAACAAAGATAAAAGAGTTTGAAAGAAGTGAATTGAAATTTTAGAATTTACAATTTGAATTAATTTGCCTGACAAAATAAAAGAACAAAAATAGTTTTAAAAATTAAAGGTCTAAAGATTTCGCTTTAGACCTTCTGTCAATGCCTGAAATACGTTGACCACTTTTAAGTAACAAATTTACAAAAAAAAGTGGAACATTATGGCACGATTAGATCAATTAAAAATGAGTACGGCTGAACGTCGTCGACGTAGATTTAG
>JAURYY010000264.1 GCA_030653695.1 Paludibacter sp.
GTAAATCTAAAAAACATGTATGTTTTTTATCTGAGTGTTCTTTTTTAATATATTCTAAGTGAAACTAAGTGTACTTAGTGGTTAATCTTATCTCTTTGTTTTTGAGCATAATATTCTTTTAATCAATATAAACTCTATTATTAGAAAGTAAAATTTATTAAAATTGTAATACGATAGGGGAGAAATGATACATTAGTTGTGTGGACTGATTCATTTTTGTATATTTGAACTATAAAATGAAAACGTCAAAGATATCATCCAGTCGGAGTTAAGCAATAACTGCATGATTCTTAAATATCCTTAGTTAAAAAAAATGTGATAATTGATAAAACAGATTTGTAAATTAGATGAATTTGCAGTAATAAAAAATGCTTTACTGGGTAATGAAACCCAAATTAATGAATTTATCGATTTAGCTTATTTGTTAAATATAATGACAATAAATCATATTGTTTAGACTTTAAAAAAACGAATACACAAACAATCTGGTTAATGTTATTAATAGATTAAATGCTTTAAACTAATGGTTTATATTATGCGTACACCTGAATTGAAAGAATTTATACGCCAAAACAATCATTTGTTCTGGTATATTCCTGAGGACAAAAAAGAGGAGATAAGCGATGAATTGCTACTCGAAATCTTTTTGAATTATGGCACTTTAAATGATTTTATTCAATTGAAAAGACTATTAGGCATAAATTATTTATCTAATATTTTTTTTGGTTTAGAAGGACGAAAAAAAATGAATTATTACCCTGAAATCTATAATTTTTTCTATTTGTATTTCGGAAAATATGCACAAGGAAATTCTGAATCATAATCAGGTTACTCTTTTGAATCTTATTAGAGTATTTAATTTAAAAGAGAATTCTATCTTGTAGGCGGAACTGCAATAGCTTTATATATTGGTCATCTACATTCCATTGATTTTGATTTGTTTAAATCAAAGACTTTTAGTACCAATAAAATTTTGAATAAAATTAAGTTAGAGGGTGATTTAAAATATATTATTACCCGAAATGTATCAGGTCAATTGAATATGATAATTTCGGATGTTAAATTTACTTTTTTTGAATTTCCGTATAATATTCAACCCTTTGTAAATTTTGAGAATTATATTAAATTGCCAACTTTAATTGATTTGGCTGCTATGAAAGCTTTTGCACTGGGTAGAAGATCAAAATGGAAAGATTATGTGGATTTGTATTTTATAATTAAAGACCATTTTACAATAAAACAAATAAGTCAAAGAGCTGAACAGGTTTTTGAACAACAGTTTTCTGAGAAACTTTTTAGATCTCAATTAAGTTATTTTAAAGACATAGATTTTAGTGAACAGGTTAAATATCTGGTTGAACCGGTAGATGAAGAGTTGATAAAGAATTTTTTAATCGAAAAAGCAATTGAAATTGAAATATAAGAATAAACAAATTCGAGCTTCCCAAAAATGTCATTTCTCTTAGTCGGTTAATAACAGACCCGGAGAATTTACCAAACGAATTGAAAATCCTGTTGATTTTTAATTCGTTTTGATACAATAAAATGTGTCAAATTCTGTTTTAGTTAATGATATATTGTGTTTTTCAGTTAAGTTATTAATAAGTTGTTAAGCAATAGATAAATTCTTTTTAATTTATTTGATACATTGCATTTTAAAAGTTTTACAAAAAAAAATATTTATGAATAAACTTAAACTCCTTTTATTTTCATTGTTGGCAGTTGGAAGTGTTTTAGCGCAGGATTTGAGTAAACTTACTCCTGAGCAATTAGAAATGTATAAAAAATACATGGCCGGTAAAAATTCACCAACAATTACTACAACTGCTACACCAAAAGACAATGTTGAAGTACGAAAAGTTGATGAACCCGATTCGATGAATATTAGTGCTTCAAAATCAAATTCGATTTCATCAAAAAAACTTTCCGTTTTCGGATCTTACCTTTTCAGCAGTCAGAATCTCACCTTCGAGCCCAAATTAAATATTCCTACACCTTCGAAATATATGTTGGGCACTTACGATGAATTGGTAATTGATGTTTCGGGATTGTACGAGGTAAATTACAAACTGAAAGTATCGCCCGAAGGCATAGTGCGAATTCCCAACATCGGACCGGTAAAAGTAACAGGATTAACCATGGAGGAAGCTTCAAGATTAATTAAAAATCAGGTTGCAAAAGTATATATGGGCGTACCATCGGGCGAAACCCGTGTGAATGTTACATTGGGAAATATCAGAAGCATACGCGTAACAGTAGTGGGCGAAGCAGTTCGTCCGGGAACATACACTTTACCTTCATTAGCAACGGCTTTTAATGCATTATATGTTTGCGGCGGACCAAATGACATTGGTACCATGCGCGATATTAAGGTAATACGTAACGGGAAAATTGTAGCTACATTAGATGTTTATCAATTTTTGGTTGATGGATTGCTGAACAATAATGTGGGGTTGCAGGACGAAGATATTATACGGATTGATCCCTTTCAAATCCGTTCAACAATCAATGGTGCTGTAAAACGTATCGGAATTTTTGAGGCGTTAAAAGGCGAAACCATCAAAGATTTGATTCGATATGCCGGTGGATATGCCGATAATGCCTATAAAGATAAAATTACCGTTTTCAGGCTTTTAGAAAAAGAGAAAACCGTTATAGATCTTACTCAAAATCTGATTCCTGATTTTTTGTTAAAATCCGGCGATTCCACTGTTGTGACTGAAACCTTAAACAGATTTAACAATAGAATAGACCTGGTGGGAGCTGTTTTTAATCCGGGAGCTTATGCGCTTGAGCCAGGATTAACCGTAAAACAACTGATTGAAAAGGCCGGAGGTGTAAAAGAAGATGCCTATCTGAACTTGGCATCAATAAAACGCAAAAAAGTTAATACAGTTACTGAAAAAATTGGATTCAATCTGGGTAAACTCCTTAATGGAACAGATCCCGATATTTTATTGCAAAAAGACGATTACATCGAAATTAGAAGTTTATTCGAGTTTCGTCAAGCTGAGTCAGTTTCAATTTTAGGCGAAGTAAAATCACCCGGAACTTTTTCGTATGTTGATAATTTAACACTTAAAGACCTGATTTATTTAGCAAGAGGCTTTACTGAAACTGCTTCGACTGATTCTATCGAATTAGTCAGGGTGATAAAAGATCAGAAAACATTACTAACTACCAATAAAAAAACAACAACTCAAAAATTTGCATTGGATAAGGATTTGAACTTTAAAAATGGTTCAGTAGATATACTGCTTGAGAATGAAGATCAGGTAGTTGTGCGAAAAATATCGGGTTATGAAGGTATTCGCAATGTACTTGTCGAAGGCGAAGTGATTTATCCGGGCAGCTATAATATAACCAACAAAGCCGAGAAAATATCAGACGTGGTGAAGCGGGCTGGTGGTTTTACCGCTTATGCCTATCCTCGCGGTGCTTTTCTGATTCGTTCCGAAAGAACGAACGATATTGAACAGAAATTATTAAAGATTATGCAGGAGAATTCGAGAAATCAGCTCGAAAATTCATCTTCAAAATCTATAGATGCCAATGTGTTAAAAGCATCCGGTGCAGCCTCGTTACAGGGAATTGCTGACATGGATTCTTTGCAAAAAAAATTATCAGGATCGGGTGTAATTAATAAAATATTTGTTCCCGAAGGAGTAGTTGGTCTGAATCTGAGTGAGCTAATGAAAAATCCGGGTGGAAAATATGATTTGAAACTCGAAGAAGGTGATGTTATTTATGTTCCCCGCGAACTTCAAACCGTACGTGTTTTAGGTCAGGTTTTGTTTCCCACAATTGTACAATACGATAGTGGCAATAGTTTAAAAGATTACATTAGCGGTTCCGGAGGGTTTTCGGTAAATGCCAACAGAGCAAAGGTTTTTGTACTCTATGCCAACGGTTCGGCTAAAAGTACCAAATCGTTTTTAGGAATCAGAATTTATCCTAAAGTAGAGCCTGGATCGCGTATAATAGTTCCCGAAACACCGCTTGAAATTAAAAGCAAACTCTCAGCCGGTGAGTTGGTTGGCATTTTAACTTCTATTACTTCAGTTTCGGCATTAGTCTATTCAATTATTATTATTAATACCAGCACCAAATAAGATGGAACAGAAAAATAATCAGAATATTAGGTAACACATGTTTTTAGATTATAGATTACCCGAACCTAAGTTTGAAGTGATTCCTGGTGGATTTGCTGTTACTGTTTATGCAACTGTTAAATCAGAAGTAACAGATATTTTAGAACATGACCCTTTAAATGACCCTTTAAATGATCGGCAAAAAAAGGTTATAGAGTTAATTCAGAATGATAGATTTATGACCCAAGAGTTAATGGCAGAAAATATCAAAATAAGTATAGAAACAATAAAGAGAGATATACAAAAATTTCAAAAACTTAATTTGATTCAGCGAAAAGGTAGTAAAAAAACTGGTTATTGGCAGGTAATCAAAAATAATTAAGATTAAAGAAATGTTGTAATTGCTTATAAAATAAAACATTAAAAACCATTACAATTAAATAAAATGGAACAGAAAATAAATCAGAATACTCCTAAGAATGATGAAATTTCGTTAAAGGAAATAATTGAAACTTTTAAAAAATACTGGCGTTATTTATTAAGCAAATGGCTTATTATTCTTATAGTTGGATTGAGTGGAGGTGCCTTGGGATTGGGTGCATCGTTAATTGTAAAACCAACCTATACAGCTCAACTTTCGTTTGCATTGGTTGAAAAAAGCACAGGTGGAGGATTGGCTGCCTTGGCTTCTTCATTTGGTTTTGGTGGTTTAGCAGGTGGAAATAGCGGTGCATTTAGCGGAGATAATTTGTTGGAAATTATTAAATCGCGTTATGCAATTGAACAGACATTACTTACACCAATAAATTATAAAGGAAAAAGTCAGAATTTGATTGAAGTATATATTGATTTTTCAGAACTTCGAGACAGATGGAATAAAAACAAGAAAAATATTGAATTACGAACACTAAGCTATCCTGTTGGACAAAGTCGCGAAACTTTTACCCGTACTCAGGATAGCGTTCTTTTCTCGGTTTACGATGATTTTATAAAATCACAAAAACTTACAGTTGCCCGAAAAGATAAAAAGGTAAGTATTGTAAATGTATATTTTAAAAGCAATAATGAACTTTTTTCAAAACTATTTATTGAAACATTGATGGAACAAACCTATCGGTTTTACAAAGTAACTAAAACTTCTCAAAGTAAGGCTAATATCGATATGATGCAACATACTGCCGATTCAATCAAAGAATTGTACGAAGCTGCTTTATACAAAGGAGCGGGTTATTCGCAGGTTAATATAAATCCTGCATTAAGTACAGCAGCTGTACCAAGAATCAAGCAGGAGACTAATGCTCAATTGTACGGCACAGTTTATGCCGAAGTACTTAAAAATTTAGAAACTTTAAAGCTTGATATGGCAAGAGAAACACCTATATTGCAAATGATTGATACACCTATATTGCCATTAAAAAAGGACAGATTTGGAAAAATTAAAGGCATTGTATTAGGTGGTGTGCTTGCCGGACTATTTGTAGTAACATTTTTGTTGGGTAAATTGTATATAAAGGATTTAATGAATGAGTGAAAATTTATTTATTCGTTATTTTAAAATCCAAATTATAGTAGAATTTTCATGATTAATTTAACGAATAAATTAACCTGACATAATAATTTGTATCGCATTAACCTACTGCATTTTACGTTCTGGTTTTTGATTCTTGATTCTTACGGTCTATATATATAGTTACAAATACATTTTATTTTTTGAATGAAGCCAGTTATTTCTATTGTAACGGTATGTTATAATGCTTTTTTAGAGATTGAAAAAACTATTTTAAGTGTTATTAATCAAAGTTACTCAAATATTGAATATATTGTAATTGACGGTGGAAGTAAAGATGGTACTTTGGAAATTATAAATAAATACAGTAAAAACATTACACTTTTGGTAAGTGAACCAGACAATGGTATATATGATGCTATGAATAAAAGCATCAAATTAGCAACTGGTGAATGGATTAACTTTATGAATGCAGGAGATATTTATCACGAAAAAAATACAATCGAAAAATTATTTGCAAATCCAATACCAAAAGATAAAATAATCGTCTATGGAGATTCTTGTTTGCTTTTAGAGAATAAACAATATTTTGTACCTGCAATTCCTCTTAACGATTCAATGTTACACATTCCATTTTGTCATCAATTAGCATTTTTGAAAGTCAATTATATTAAAGAACATCCATTTAATTTAAAATATAGAATTGCTTCGGATTATGATATGATTTATAAGATTTTCAAAAATAATAAGAATGCATTTCTAAATAAACCTATAATTGTATCAAATTACAATTCCGATACAGGATTTTCAATTAATAATGCTTTAATGGGAATAAGAGAAGAAACAATAATTAATTATCAACACATTACTTTTAAATTAAAAGTCAGATACTCATTAATTTATTTCAAGGCGTTTTTAGGCTCATTATTACCATTAACTGTAAGAGAAAATAAAAGAAAAAAATTCATTATAAAAAACTTCAAGTTAATAAAGACAAATACATATATAATTATTTGAGCAGTTTATTACATTTATATTTATGGAATAAATATAAATATATTTTGATAATCTATCAAACCCTTAAAGAAACTTTATTCAGAATCATGGGAGTCCAGCTAGTAGTTATATTTATAGTTCTTTTTTCTGCATTTATTATCAGATATTTAAAAAACTTTGAAAATAATGCTGAAGTACTTCGAAAAACATATATTATTTTTATAAGTGTCATTCTTATACTTCAATCATCTTTACGCAATATTGCTGTTGGTCCCGATACATTTCAATATTCTGAAATGTTTTACGAAGATATATTACTAAATTGGCGCGATATTTTTCAAAATTTTGTTGATGTTTATATATATTATATTGGAAGAGATCCCGGATATCCACTCATTGTAAAATTATTTAGTGTAATTTCAACTGATTATAGGTTTTTTCTTTTTTTAATAGCTGTTTTCTTTTTTCTATCATTTGCACATTTCATATATGTAAATACCCGATCCATTTGGGAAGCTGTATTTGCATTTATATTATATCAGGCACTGTTTTACTCTTTTTTTTCAATTACTGGAATTAGACAAACTATAGCAACTGCTATAACATTCTGGTGTTTTGAATTAATTAAGAAAAATAAGTTTATTCCATTTTTAATTTTAATATTAATTGCTTCCTCAATTCATAAATCCGTATTGGTATTTATTCCTTTTTATTTTTTGGCAAACATAGATAGGTCGAGACAAATATACATTTTATCTTTTATCTTGTTCCCGATAATCGTTGTAACAAAACAAGTTTTTGCTTACACGCTGGCAGTTGCATCGGCAGTCGAAAATTATATGCACTATGTAGAATTACCTGAAAAAGCTGGAACTCCCACCTTTACGATATTATTATTACTCGTAGTATTTTTGGGGTGGTTTTTTATGAAACAGACTTTGGAAAAATATCCCGATTCATTCCGAATATTTAATGCTATTGCCATTGCTTTTGTTTTAACACCATTAACCTGGGTTGAACCTAATTTTATGAGAGTTGTTCAGTATTTTTCAATTTTCATGCTAATATTTATACCAAAAATACTTAATTCAATCAATTTCAAACCACAGTCGTTTAGACTTATAATTTATATGTTTATGTATCTATTACTGATTGTGTTGATTATCAAAACCGGTGCTGAATATAAATTTTTATGGCAGGAGATGCCTTTGGGTGAGAATTATGATTAAGGTTATATTATTCAATTGTAAAAAATAACAAGAGATTATTGAATGGATATTATACAAATTATAAAAAATAATTCGAATATATTTTACAATATCATTGGTGCTTTTATTGTAAGAGGTGGCTCTTTTTTAATTGCAATTATTTCAATGCCTTTATATTTGAATTATTTTAATAATAATTCCGTATTAGGGTTGTGGTTCACAATTTTATCAGTTCTGAGTTGGCTTTTATCATTTGATTTAGGTATAGGTAATGGACTTCGTAATAAATTAGTTGAATCGTTATCGAAAAATGATGAGTACGCAACCAAACAATATATTTCTTCGGCTTATATTCTGCTGGGCATACTTACCTTCATAATTATTGTAGCAGCATTAATACTTTTTCCTTTTTTAAATTGGAACAAGATTTTAAATATATCTGAATTACAAATTGATAATAAAACATTAGTATATGTGATCCAAATTATTTTTAGTGGTATTTTATTTCAATTCTTTCTAAGATTAATAAATTCTATTTTATTCGCATTACAGAAATCGGCAGTTACAAATATATTGACCTTCATCTCCATTTCATTGCAGGTTTTATATATATTTTTCATTAAAACAGGTAATTTAAAGACGGACTTAATCAATTTGGCGTGGGTACAAACAATTACTGTAAATGGTCCACTATTAATTACAACATTAATAATATTTTCAAAGTACCTTAAAAAGAGCAGACCCTCATTTGAATTTTATAATAACAAAGTTGCTCTAAATGTTCTAAAATTAGGAGGAAGTTTTTTTATCTTACAAATTTTGTTTATGATTATTTCTTCAACCAATGAATATTTTCTTACTTATTTTTTTAGCTCTACTTATGTTGTAGATTATCAGATATATATGAAATTGTTTTCGGTTTTTGGAACTTTGTTTTCATTAGCGCTTATACCTGTATGGTCTGCAGTAACCAAAGCTTTTGTCGAGAATAATTTTCAATGGATTGTTAAGTTGAATAAATTTCTATATTTGTTTGGTGCTGTGGCAATTTTGGTACAGTTTCTAATCATCCCCTTTTTGCAACCAATTGTTAATATTTGGTTACAACAAAAGTCAATTATTATCAACCCTATAAATGCTTCAATTTTTGCATTTTATAGTGCTATTTTTATTTGGATGTCAATAATATCCACCATTGCAAATGGATTGGGAGAGTTGAAAGCACAAAAAATTATGTTTACCTTTGCAGTTATTTTTAAAATAGTAATGATTATGGTATTATCGAAAATTTTCAATGACTGGATAATCGTCATATTAATTAGTGTTATTTCATTAATTCCTTATTGTATTGTTCAACCAATAGTAACCCATAAAATGTTAATAAAAAAGCAGTTTAAAAATCATGTTTAAAAACAAAATCCTTCTAATCACCGGTGGCACCGGTTCATTTGGTAATGCCGTTCTCAAACGTTTTCTGAATACTGATATCAAAGAAATCCGTATTTTCAGCCGAGATGAAAAAAAGCAGGATGATATGCGTCATGCCCTTCAAAATCCCAAAGTAAAATTTTATATAGGCGATGTACGCGACCGACGTTCAGTTGATGGCGCCATGAACGGGGTTGATTATATTTTTCATGCTGCAGCTTTGAAACAAGTGCCTTCGTGTGAGTTTTTTCCTATTCAGGCTGTGCGAACCAACGTGTTTGGCACTGAGAATGTATTGGATTCGGCAATTCAACATGGAGTAAAGAATGTTGTAGTACTTTCGACCGATAAAGCTGCTTATCCGATTAACGCTATGGGAATATCGAAAGCCATGATGGAAAAAGTGGCTATAGCCAAAGCACGTCAGTTAAAAGATAATGCACTAACTACTATTTGCTGTACTCGTTATGGTAATGTTATGGCAAGTCGGGGGTCGGTGATACCTTTGTGGGTTGAGCAGATGAAAGCCGGAAAAGATATCACCATTACCGACCCCAATATGACAAGGTTTATGATGACTTTGGATGATGCGGTTGATTTAGTGTTGTATGCTTTTAAAAATGGCAAAAACGGTGATTTGTTTGTGCAAAAAGCTCCTGCAGCAACCTTGGATGTGCTTGCTAAATCGCTGGTTGAGCTTTATAATTCTGAATCTCAAATACGTATTATTGGAACCCGCCATGGAGAAAAATTATACGAGACCTTAGTTACCCGCGAGGAAATGGCAAAAGCCGAAAATATGGGGAATTATTTTAGAATTCCGGCTGATAACCGCGATTTAAACTACGATAAATATTTTATTGAAGGTCAGGAAGAAATAGCTGAAATTGATGATTATCATTCGCATAATACTACAAGATTAGATAATAACGGAATGAAAGAATTGTTGATGAAATTAGATATGGTAAAAGAAGATAAAAAACCCCATAGCAAATAAAAATTGAATTAGACAAGTTCATTCGACATAAATTTATCAATAAAAGTAAAAAACACAATACTAATTAATTCTCCGTCAGCTGACGGATTAGGGGTTATGAAGATTTTAATTACAGGGGCAAAAGGTTTTGTTGGGAAGAATCTTATTGCAGAATTACACAATCAGGGTTTCAATGATTTACTGGAATTTGACGTGGATACACCATCAGATTTGCTTGATGATTTCGCATCGAATTGCGAATTTGTTTTCCATTTGGCTGGTGTAAATCGGCCGAAGGAGCCCTCTGAATTTATGTCCGGTAATTTTGCTTTTACATCACAATTACTCCAAAATCTTCAGAAGAACAATAATAAAGCCCCCATTTTAATAACTTCATCAACTCAAGCTGCTTTAGCTAATCCTTACGGTCAAAGCAAAAAAGCTGGTGAAGATCTGATTTACGGTTACGGTAAAGAAAACAATGTCAAGGTTTATGTTTATCGGCTGCCCAACGTATTTGGGAAATGGTGTCGACCGAATTATAACAGTGCCATAGCAACTTTTTGCAATAATATTGCCAATGGATTACCAGTTCAGGTGAATGATCCGAATGTATTGATGAACCTGGTGTATATTGATGATGTAGTCGCCTCATTTATTGACAAATTGAAAAACAGAAATAGCGGGGCTGATGAATTTGAGACAGTTGAACCTGTGCATGAAATCAAGCTGGGAGAAATTGCAGACCTGATTTATAGTTTCAAAGCAAGCCGCGAAAATTTGATGATACCCGATTTAAGCGATGCTTTTACTAAGAAACTATATTCAACATATCTCTCTTATTTGCCTGAAGATCATTTCAGTTATTTATTGAAAATGAATATTGACAATCGTGGTTCGTTCACAGAGTTTGTGAAAACTGTTGATAGAGGCCAGGTGTCTGTCAATATTTCGAAACCTGGAATTACAAAAGGAAATCATTGGCATCACACTAAAGTTGAAAAGTTTCTTGTTGTAAGCGGTATTGGAGTTATACGTTTCAGAAAGATTGACAACGGACTACAGACAACAGACAAAAAAGAAAAAGTTATTGAATATTTTGTGTCCGGAGAAAAACTTGAAGTAGTTGATATTCCGGTTGGTTATACTCATAATATAGAAAATATTGGTGAATCTGATATGGTAACCATAATGTGGTGTAACGAAGTGTTTGATGCAGAAAGTCCCGATACGTATTTTGAAGTAGTATAGAAAAGATACAAATAAATGAGAAAATCAATTCAGAATTTAAAACCTTATTTTATTTGTATTAAACCTTAGTAGAAAATCAGTACATGAGAATATGAAAACCTTATTACCTTATTAATATGAAATAAAATAAATAATCATTGTACTCATTATGAGAAATGTATTTATAAAATTTTATCAAC
>JAURYY010000281.1 GCA_030653695.1 Paludibacter sp.
TTCCTTAATAAAATCTATTTTATTTTTTCGCAATGTAAAAATCGAATCATTTCGAAAGCTGAAGTGTTTGGGCGGTTTTATTGCTTTGGATACGAAATAGTGAGTGATAAAAAGATAGGGAAAATAAATTTTGCGGTGGCACAAAGAACAAAGCAACCGGAATCATTTATTAAACGCACTTACGGTCCTTTTATAAAATTACGCCGAACAGGTAAAAATGGCAAAATTTTCAACGTTTATAAAATGCGTACAATGCATCCGTATTCAGAATATCTGCAAAAATATATATATAAAAATAACCGACTTGCAGCCGGCGGAAAATTTAATCATGACTTACGAATAAATACACTGGGGAAATGCATGCGTAAATATTGGATTGATGAACTTCCCATGTTGCTAAATTTAATAAAGGGCGAGATGAAAATTGTAGGGGTACGTCCTTTGAGTGTACAATATTTTAATTTGTACAGTAAAGAATTGCAAGAAAAAAGAGTGAAATTTAAGCCCGGTTTATTACCGCCTTTCTATGCTGATATGCCCAAAACCTTGGATGAAATTCAGGATTCAGAAATGAAATATCTCACCGAGTATGAAACAAAAGGCCAATTAAGAACCGATTTAAAATATTTTTTTCTTATTCTGAAAAATATTCTCTTAAAAAAGGCAAGAAGTTCATAAATAAAAAGCAATAACGAATATCATGAGAAAAATATATTTAAAACTAAAATTAATTTTCATTTCTTTGTGCCTATCTATTTATTCTACCGCCCAAGATATTCCACAGCATATTTCATATACAGGCATTTACGATTTTCTGGATGAGCTTGCTAACGAAGGTTTTATTGAATTGAATTCTACCATTAAACCTTACAGTAGGCGTTTTATAGCCCACAAACTAAATGAGGCAAATTCGGTTTATTCGGTATTAAATCTCCGTCAGAAAAAAGAATTATTATTTTATTTGAATGAATTTGCTTTAGAACAGAATAAATTGCCCGATTCGAAATTGAATGTGGTTAAAAACAGTAATTTTAATATTGCTTTTATCCAACCGGCATTTCACTATGCCGATTCATTATTTCGGGTCAGGGTAACACCGATTATAGGAATGCATATTACCACAAATACAAATGGAAACATAATAAAACGCTGGTATGGTGCCGAATTTCAAAGCATGATTGGTAAGAATCTGAGTGTTTACGGTAGTTTACGCGATATTTCAATTCAAGGGCAATTACTGTCACGACCGAATTATTTAAATAACTTTACCGGTTATGAATATAAAGAATCTGCTTCGGGTGGAGACTTCAGCGATTCGAGGGGAGGAATAAAATATGCCAATAAATGGCTGTCGATAGGTTTGATAAAGGATAATATTGTTTGGGGCGACAATTATCACGGTTCCAATATTCTATCAGGTCGTACTCCGTCATTTCCAATGATTACATTGCAGTTAAAACCGGTTAAATGGTTCGAGTTGAACTATATTCATGGTTGGTTGGTGTCAAATGTACTTGATAGTACCAGATATTACTTGGACAATCAGGATAAGAAGCATTTTCGCATGGTCAATAAATTTATTGCTGCCAATATGTTTACATTTACACCTGTAAAAAAATTAAATATTTCAGTGGGGAACTCAATTGTATATGCCGAGTCAAACATTCATCCGGGTTATTTGATTCCCATTGCATTTTACAAATCAATTGACCATACACTTACAAAGGGATTGGGTCTCGAAAATCAGAATTCTCAGGTTTTTTTAAATATAAGCTCAAGAAACATAAAGCATTTACATGTGTTCACCTCTATATTTGCAGATGAAATCAGTTTCAGTCGGTTTATGCCAAACAGCAAAGAGAGAAATCCCGTTTCATATAAAATAGGAGCTAACTTGAGTAATTTTCCTGTTCAAAACCTATCATTAACCGGTGAATTTACAAGAACAGGAATAATTACTTATAAACATTCTATTCCGGCACTTACCTGGGCATCGAATCATTTTAATTTAGGGCATTATTTGTCCGACAATTCGCAGGAAATTTATTTAGCATTGGCTTACAAACCATTACGGGGTTTAGCGTTGAATGTATCGTTGACCGATGCAAAACACGGAAATGAATTTAACTATATCCGCCGTAATTCAAATAAATCGGATGCGACTAAAGTTTTTCTAAGTCAACCGGTGTTGGGTGAAGTTTCGTGGACTAACCGTACTTTTGTATTCAATGCCCGTTACGAAATTATTAATAATGCTTATGCAATAATCAATGTAACCCATTCGGATATAAGTGGTTTTGATCTTACGGCTACACCTATTGAGGGAAACGATTCGGAAGTTTTGCTTACAGCACAAGGATACCTCGATTTATTTACACCAAAATATTTGCAGGGTAAAAACACCACGATTACAGTAGGATTTAGTTTTGGTTTTTAATTTTTGAAAAATAAATCCATATTTTAATGAAAAAACCAATTGTTATAGGAATTACCGGAGGAATAGGCAGTGGAAAAACTACTGTAGCCG
Source organism: Paludibacter sp. (assembly GCA_030653695.1). Classification (GTDB taxonomy): domain Bacteria; phylum Bacteroidota; class Bacteroidia; order Bacteroidales; family Paludibacteraceae; genus Paludibacter. The sequence continues at coordinate 2,528 of JAURYY010000281.1, forward strand.
AAATTCTGCGTGCAAATGGTTTTGATGTTTACAATTCGGATGTAGAAGCTAAGCGGCTACAGAATGAAAATACGAATATTAGAAAAAAAATTACTGAATTGTTTGGTCAAGAAATTTATAAAAATGTAGGTTTAGACAGGAGAGAGCTTGCAACATTGGTTTTTGGTAATCCTATTTTGCTTGATAAATTAAATGCCATTGTACATCCGGTTGTAATTGAAGATTTCATGAATTGGAAACAAAATCATTTGAACAAAAAATATGTCTTTTTAGAGTCGGCTGTCTTATTCGAAAGTGGATTTAATTTGTTTACTGATAAGATTATGTTGATAACTGCAAATGAAAATATTCGAATAAAACGGGTTATGGAAAGAGATGGATTTACAGAGGAGCAAGTAAGAATGAGAATGAATAATCAACTATCGGATGAGCAAAGAATGGAATTTGTTGATGCTGTAATAAATACTGATATGGGACCACCCACAATAATTGAACTAAAAAAAATAATTTCTGATTTTTCATGTAAGAAGTATTCAATAAAAAAGTTGTATATTTAAAATTGAAGGGTATCTAAAGAAATAAACCCAACTGATTGTAAAATCTCAGTTGGGTTTATTGTTTAAAAAGAAGCCTTATTTGTCAAGTTGATAATTGCTACTTGGCAACTCTCTCTAACCATTTTACCATGGCAAGCATTACTAACATCGAAATAAGACAAACTGCTACAAATAAAGTCCAGGTAATTGATATGGAAATATTTTCGTACATCATAGCACCAAGGAATAGTGAGAAGTTACCTACTGCAGTTGCTGTAAGCCAGCCACCCTGCATTAAACCTTGCATGTGTGGTGGTGCAACTTTTGATACAAATGATAAACCGAGAGGAGAAATAAACAATTCAGCCACTGTCAGAATAAAATAGGTAGCAAAAAGTAACCATGGTGTTACCCTGGCAGCATCAGCAAGTCCACCCTGAGAAGTTACATCGTTCAGCAATGGCAACCCGATTGAACCTACAGCCATAACCACAAAAGCCAAAGCAGCAATACCCATACCGATGGCAATTTTCTTGGGGGTCGAAGGTTCTTTTCCTTTTTTAGC
>JAURYY010000247.1 GCA_030653695.1 Paludibacter sp.
TGTGTTCTTGCAATCTCCGTTTGATGTCAGATGTATAACCTGTATAGAAATTACCATCTTTCTCACTTAAAAGTACATAAACATAAAAGTACATAGTTCTTATTTTTAAAATCCAACGGGGTGAATGGCATTAATACTTTGATTTTGATACGATGTGGAAATTTTACGGTCGTTTACTAAATAGCGCAAAAAACTAATTATTTCTTCTTCGGTTATGTCGTGGGCATTTTTAGTTGGATAATAATTGAGAAATTCCTCAAACAAATCAGATATAAACGTTGAAATTCTATTTTTCATAATTACACATTTCTATAATGTAAATATTTTGAATTTTCTATTTTCAAGTTGTTGAGTTTTTTAAAGCCGAATAATTTCAATTTGTCGATTTATACTGTTATTTGTCTGATGAAATCCTTTCCAAAGCAACAAATTAGTTTTGCTAAAGAGTTTTATCTCTTTTGACAAATTAAGGATATAATTAGGGTAATAAGTACATCCAGCTATGATCTCAAAAACGTTAAAATTAGAAAGTAGATAATATTTCTCTTTCAAAATTGCATTTATGATGGACAAATCATTTGATTCAAAGTCGAGTAAAAGTGGTTTTGATTCAGGTTTAAAGAGTTTGTCAGATGTGTTTAATTGCAAATTAATGTGCTGATAATCATTGAGGAAATTCTCGTCATTGCTTCCAATATTAAACTTTACCGACATAATTTCAGATGAAATTATCCCATCGTAAAATAAGGTATGCGAAGTTTCAGCAAGTTGATTGCCGAGTGCTATTAAGTTGGTAATCCGGTTATTACTGTCCTGCTCTACAACTGTATTTCGTAAAATTACGTCCGGCGAACAGAAAATCTGCTGACTGCAAACCCGTTTCATAAAGATTTCGGCAGTTTTTCAACATGAATGAACTTATTGCTTCTGGGCATGTGAGGTAAACGGCGGTGCAAAGAATCAATTTTTTGCAAAGAATCAATTTTTATCGAATCCGCTTTAAGTTGTTTTAATTCCAAGCGCATTTTTTCATGAGTTTTGGGGCTGAATTCATGGATGAGAGAGATACTGTCGAGCAATGCATTTTGTACTCCTTTGTAAGTTGAGCTTCCAAGTAATGAGCCTGTCAAACGTTCTACTTTAAGGTTGTATCGGGCAACCAAACGAAGTTTGTAACGGCGTAAAACACTATCGTTATGCGTGTTGGTGAAAATGCTGTCGGTCTCGCCGTTTGCAAAATGAATGCGAAATACCGAACGTTGATTCAAACACGAGTCTGATGGTGCGATGCGGTGTAAAAACTTTAATTCGTAAATATCCTGAGAGAAAAGCTCAGTGCTTACAATTTCAAAATCGACAGAAGTGCGGGCTGAATCTTTTGTAAGCAACATCTTTACCGGTTTATTCCAGAGGTTAAATCGTTTTATTGCATATTTAATCGAGTCTTCATAAACCATTATTCTTTTCTTTACTACACTATCTTCCTCATTTAGATGCAGAAGAACTTTAACATATATTTTTTCAAATTTTTTGGGATTCTTTGTGTACCAAACCAACGAAGAATCAAATTGATCTTTTGTTATTCCATATTTTAAAAGCAGGGCATTGTAATAATAAATATTCTCCCTGTCCTGCGTAGCGCCTAACCCCTTAACTGATAGTGCACCATCTAATTTGTGTAAATCAGTCAGGAAACTAACCATTTTTCCCTGATTAATAACTACGGATGGACGATTGTTACACGAAATCATTACAAAAGTAAAAAACGTGAAACAAATTAAATAATGCAATGTACTACTTTTCGGATTCAATATTTTTTGTTTTTTTTGATTCTAAACTTTCGTTTAAATCTTTTCGGAAGAAAATAAGAATAATTGTTACCGCAATGGTTATCGAAGAATCGGCAATATTAAAAACAGGACTAAAGAAAATGGTTTCGCCCAAACCGTTTTTAATGATTGGAAAATAGAGCATATCCACTACTTTGCCATGAAAAAGCGAAGCATAGCCTCCTGATTCGGGCATGAAAGTAGCTATCTGACCGGAACTATGGCTGAAAATAAGCCCGTAAAACAACGAATCGAAAATATTGCCTGCAGCGCCAGCCAGCAAAAGAGAGACAGAAAGAATATAACCGGTGCGGAATTGTTTTTTAATCAATGTATAGATAAAATAAGCCAAACCACACACAGCCGCTATACGGAACAGGGTCAGATATAATTTGCCGATTATTTCCATGCCGAACGCCATTCCGTTGTTTTCAATAAAATAAATCTGAAACCAACTGAAAACATCAATGTGATCACCCAAAGCAAAATTGAGCTTTATGTAGATTTTGCTTGCCTGATCAACAAGTAAAATTGTAAAAATGAGGAGTAATGCTTTTTTTGTAGTTGACATTTATAAAATAGAATAGTGTAAGTACATAATTTTAAAACACACAAGCATTAAAACAATAAATTCGGCAACAGAAAATTGCCCTGTTGCCGAATTTGGTCTGTTTGATAATAATTATTTTTGATCGTTTTTAGCTTCTATGCTCAAAGTAGCATGTGGCACAACACGTAAGCGTTCTTTAGGTATTAATTTGCCGGTTTCACGACAAATGCCATAAGTTTTATTTTCGATACGCACCAGTGCGGCTTGTAAGTGTTGTATAAACTTTATCTGACGTTGAGCTAAACGGCCTGACTCTTCTTTCGATAATGTAGCAGCACCTTCTTCCAGCACTTTGAAAGTAGGAGATGTGTCCATTACGTCATTTCCATCAAGGTTGGTGATTCCATTGCGTAATAACTCATAATCTTTTTGTGCTTTTTCAAGCTTATCGTAAATAATCTGACGAAATTCTGCTAATTCAGCATCATTGTATTTTGTTTTTTCCGACATAGTTGTATTTTTTTTAAAGTAAAATTTTAGATAAGCTTATATCAGCAATGTTTTTTTTTATAACGAAATTATAAATTGAGTGCGAAAATAGCTAAATTGTTTCAGTCTGCCAATTATTTTTCTATTTATTTTAGTTGCAGAAATAATTGTTTTTTTTGTTTTTTAAGTTTCTTCGGAACAGGATAAAATCCTTAAGCAGTAAAAAAATAAAAAGATTTGATTCAGAATGTTTTATTGTGCTTTTTTTACGGCAATTTTTACAGTGTAATCATCAAAATCAAGTTCGGTAGCATTGGCTAAATCATCAACTAATCGAACAGCATTGGCTAACGTTTGTGATGCAATATAATTAGAATATTCTTTTACTGATTCGCTGATTTCTTCCCTGTTTTCAATTTCAACGACGATTTTATCCACTATCTCATAACCGTTTGATTTGCGTATGTTTTGGATGCGGTTTACGAGTTCGCGGGCAATTCCTTCGCGCAATAATTCGTCAGTTACTGTAATATCTAATGCAACTGTCAATTTGCCTTCGTTAGCAACTAACCATCCGGGCATGTCTTCAGTTATTATTTCAACATCTGCCTGCGTCAGTTCCACATCGCCCGAAGTCAATTTTAGGATGTAAAAACCGTTATTTTCTATTTCAGTAATTTCATGGTTGCCAAACGAGTTCATCGCTTGTGCAATTTCTTTCATAAGTTTGCCATATTTTTTGCCTAAAGTTTTGAAATTCGGCTTGATTTTCCTCACTAAATTTTCCATATCGGCATCAGCCGGAATAATTTCCAGCTCTTTTACATTCACCTCGGCTTTTACCAACTCGGCAATGTATTTCAACTGATTGTATGAGGTTACATCGTGAGCAGGCACAATTGCTTTTGTCAATGGTTGACGAACTTTTTTGTCCGCTTTGCGGCGCAATGCCAGAATCATCGAGGAAGTTTGCTGCGCTAACTGCATACATTCTTCAAGATGAGTATCAATCAATGCTTCGTTGTAAGTTGGGAAATCGGCTAAGTGAACAGAAATTTCACCCTCTCTTAACCTCTCATCAAGCGCGAGGAAATTAGCGTTACTCATTTTTTCTGCAATTTTTGATGAATGCGCATCTCCTTCCCCTATGGGGAAGGTTGGGTTGGGGTGTAAATCCAAGAATAATTGATCGGCAAAGAAAGGAGCAATCGGAGCCATCAGGCGCGCCACAGTTTCGATGCAAGTATAAAGTGTCTGGTAAGCCGAAATTTTATCCTGATCATATTCGCCACCCCAGTATCGTTTCCGGTTCAGCCGAACATACCAGTTGCTGAGATTCTCGCCTACAAAATCCGAGATGGCTCGTCCGGCACGTGTGGGCTCATACGTTTCGTAATACTCGGTTACATCTTTTACCAACGTGTTGAGCAGTGAAATTATCCATCTGTCAATTTCAGGGCGATGTTCCATGGGAACTTCCGCTTCGTTGTTAGTGAAATGATCCACGTTGGCATAAAGCGAAAAGAATGAATAGGTGTTGTAAAGCGTACCGAAAAATTTGCGACGCACTTCTTCAATTCCTTCGATATCAAATTTCAGGTTGTCCCACGGCGATGCATTGGTCATCATGTACCAGCGCAGCGGGTCTGATCCATATTTCTCTATGGTTGAGAATGGATCAACGCCGTTTCCTAATCGTTTCGACATTTTATTCCCGTTTTTATCTAATACCAAACCGTTCGAGATGACGTTTTTGAAGGCTACACTTCCCGAAATCATGGTACTGATGGCATGAAGTGTGAAAAACCATCCTCTTGTCTGATCAACCCCTTCGGATATAAAATCGGCAGGGAAATTAGTGTTGTTGTCGATCAACTCTTTGTTCTCAAATGGATAATGCAATTGTGCGTAAGGCATTGCACCCGAATCGAACCAAACATCAATTAAATCCAACTCGCGTTTCATGGGCTTGCCACTTGCCGAAACTAATATAATGTTATCAACATACGGACGGTGTAAATCAATATTCTCTACAGCGTAATTTTCGGAAGTGAACACGCCGGGTTTAAAGTTCTTGAACGGATTTTCGGTCAAACATCCGGCTTCAATCGATTTCTCAATTTCTGACATCAATTCTTCCGCCGAGCCAATGCATATCTCTTCGGTTCCATCTTCGCTACGCCAAATTGGTAGCGGAGTTCCCCAGTAACGACTGCGCGATAGATTCCAGTCCTGCAGGTTTTCGAGCCATTTGCCAAAACGACCGGTGCCTGTTGAAGTAGGTTTCCAGTTGATGGTGTCATTTAAAATCATCATTTCTTCGCGGCAAGCTGTCGATTTTATAAACCAACTATCTAACGGATAATACAATACCGGTTTGTCGGTACGCCAACAATGCGGATAACTGTGAATTTGCTTTTCAATCTTAAAAGCCAATCCCTGTTGTTTTAACATCACACAAATATCGATGTCGAGTGTACTATCGCTGTCTTTCAGATGGTCGTCGTATGCGTTTTTCACGTAACTTCCGGCATATTCCGAATAAAGATCGGTATTTACACTCGAAGCGACAAACTCAGCACTTAAATCTTCAATTTTGAAAAATTTCCCCGATTTGTCAACCATAGGTTGTCGGTTGCCTTCTTTATCAGTCAACAATAAAGGTGGAACTCCGTATTGTTTAGCAATGCGGTCATCGTCGGCACCAAAAGTAGGAGCAATGTGAACGATTCCTGTACCTTCTTCGGTGGTAACAAAATCACCTGTTATTACCCGAAAAGCACCCTCGCCCGGGTAAACCCAGGGGATGAGTTGCTCATAATAAATCCCAGCCAATTCTGAACCTTTTTTGCGGTCGATAATTTCATATTCGTTTTTGCCCATCACAGCAGCCAGTAAATTTTCGGCAAAAATCAGGTAACAGACATCTTTGGTATATGGGTTCTGTGTTTTTACTTTTACATAATCGATAGTCGGACCAACGCAAAGTGCTGTGTTCGAAGGCAAAGTCCATGGTGTAGTTGTCCATGCCAGAAAGTAAGTGTTTTGTTCAGTTTTGAGTTTAAACTGTGCCACACAAGTGGTGTCTTTTACATCGCGATAGCAACCCGGCTGGTTGAGCTCGTGAGTTGACAGCCCGGTGCCCGCTGCCGGCGAAAAAGGTTGAATGGTGTAACCTTTGTATAATAAGTTCTTGTTGTAAAGTTGTTTGAGCAACCACCAGAGTGTTTCGATATATCGGTTATCGTACGTGATATAGGGGTCGTTCATATCAACCCAGTAGCCCATTTTGGTAGTGAGGTCTTCCCACTCGCGGGTGTATTTCATAACATCGGTGCGGCAGGCAGCATTATATTCGTCAACACTTATTTTTGTGCCGATGTCTTCTTTGGTAATTCCTAATGATTTTTCCACACCAAGTTCAACAGGAAGTCCGTGTGTATCCCAGCCGGCTTTACGTTTAACCTGAAAGCCCTGCATGGTTTTGTAACGGCAGAAAATATCTTTGATGGTGCGCGCCATTACGTGGTGAATTCCCGGTAAACCGTTTGCCGAAGGAGGTCCTTCGTAAAATACAAAGGAAGGTTTGCCCTCACGTGTTTCGATACTTTTATGGAAAACATCAAGTTTTTCCCAACGCAATAACATTTCTTTATTTACGTCGGATAAGTTTAAACCGGAATACTCTTTAAATTTTTTCATTGAAAATATGTAATTATATTCCATGTTCTTTGGTGTGTTGACCCCAAAAAACCGGAATAATTGCACTTTAAAATTAAGTGTGCAAAATTACTAAAAATAAATGATATCTATATCACACCAAAAAACCACAAACTATAGGGTTTGTGGTTTTTTGCATATAGATTGAAATTGTAAATTATTCAGGTTGTCGCTTTCCGGCGGCATAAATAATTTTAAGCGCACTGGCGTTACGAAGCTCTTTTTTAATATCATTAATAATTCCCATTTTTGTATCTTTATCAGCTTTTATCGAAACTGTCATCAATGGTTGATCTTCTTCTTTCATTGCACTCCGTTCGTTGATAATGAACTGTTGTAGTTCTGATACGTCTGCAAAAGCATCTCCAAGTTGAATACGTGTTTCCGACCCAAAGATTCGTTTTAAATCTTCCATTGGTTTACCCACGTATATATACCTTGTCAGCGATTTGTTATCTAATTTTTCGGCTTCCGATGCTTGTGGAGGTGTTACTCTTACTTTGAATGTAACTTCTTTCATCGTTGTTACAGCCATAAAAAAGAAGAGGAACATAAAAATAATATCAGGTAACGAAGATGTTGATAAAGCAGGAGTTTCCCGCTCTCCTTTTTTTCTAATTTGTGCCATTATTTTTTTCCTCCTCCATAATTTTTAGGTTCTGCTTCCGATATCTTTTGAGGATATGCAGCCTGAATTGCTTTTTGTTGTGCTTCAACTAATTCATTATAAAGCTTTCCGAATTTTTCTTTCGACAACTCATTACGCAATTCAGTGTATGCACCAACTAATTCGTTTTGAACATCAATGTACGCTTGATATTGAGTATCAATGTCATTTTGCAGTGATATCACATGATCTTTTGTAATTTCAATTTCGCCGAGCAAAGGGATGTTTACTGTGAATTTAGCAGGAAGTCCCAAGTCGTTCGCATCGTTTCTAATGAATTCTTTTGTTTTTGCTCGTAGCTCTTTAATACTTATTTCATTTCCCTGTACCAACAATTGGTTCATGCTGTTGATTTTAACAACAAAAAGATTTCGTTTCTTGATATCAACAGGTGGAATAACTACATTGGGTGGAAGAGGCGGCGGTAACCGTCTTGTAAGCCCTGTCGTTGAGCCCATTGATGTTGTAACAAGGAAGAAAATCAAGAGCAAAAACGCTATATCAGCCATCGAACTTGAATTAATTTGGGTGATTTTTCTTTTCTTTCCCATGATAATATTCTATATGAGTAAAAAACTACTCGTTTCTAAATTTTTAATTTAATTTTTTATAGATAGCCGAACCTGCAATTGTTAAAGCAAGACCTATAAACAATGCATATATTGAGTATATTATCATATCGGTAAATCGTGCCCAGAAACCTTCGTTGTCAGTTCCTTCGTAACCGATAATTGATATTTTTTCGCCACTGCCCAAATACCAGCCTACTACAAACACCAGCGCAAAGATAATGAGCGGAATGAGCGTTTTAATTGCAGAAACAGGACTTGAAATAAGCGTTTTTATAAAACCGTACAGCGTTAACAGAATTGTTATTGCAATTGTCAAGAAAACTAAAAAGTATGACCAATACAAGAGTGAGTCAGTAAATTTCGGTACAATCAACGATTCTTCTCCTACGGAAATCGATTCTGCATTACCACCCAAATAGATCAGCGCAACCAATGCAACTGATACAACTCCAAGCAGCAAAACCGTTATGCCGGATATTTTTTCTATTATTTTAGACATATTAATAGTATTTAAAATCGTATTATTTTTTTGATTGTTTCACAATAATATCAAGCAAAGATATAGATGAATCTTCCATATCGTTTGTCATTCCTTCGATTAATGTAAGAATATAGTTAAAGAATACCTGCAAAATCATTGCAACAATAAGACCGAATACTGTAGTTAAAAGAGCTACTTTCATACCACCTGCTACTACGGTTGCCGAAATATCACCTACTTGTTGAATTTTGTCGAATGCCTGAATCATACCAATTACTGTACCCAAAAATCCTAAACTTGGAGAAATTGTAATGAACAATGAAATCCATGTCAGATTTTTTTCTAATAATCCAAGTTGAACTCCACCATAAGAGGCTACTGATTTTTCAACTACATCAATACCTTCATCGTACCGACTTAACCCCTGATAGAAAATGGACGCCACAGGTCCGCGTGTATTGCGACAAACTTCTAAAGCTGCATTTACTCCGCCTTTTTCCCATTCTTCTTCAATACTGGTCAATAACTTTTTGGTGTTTGTAGCCGAAAGGCTCAAATACATAATACGTTCGATACACAGGGCTAAACCCACGATCAAACAGAAAGCGATTGGTGCCATCCACCCTGCACCACCTTCAATAAATTTTTGTTTTAATCCTTTGTGCATACCGCCTTCTTCAGCTACTGCCGGAGGAGCCTCAGTTACTTGAGTTGAATCGGTTACGGCTGCCGAATCGGTTGTTGCTGTTACTTGAGCTTTTGCAGGAGCGTTTTGTGCTGCCACTTTCAAAGTGCTTCCAAAATTGAAAATCGCTAAGATTGATAAGATTGCAAATACCTTTTTCATTTTACTTCTTTTTTAAATTTAATTTTTTGTTTTTATTTAATTTTTTATTCAATTCCCACATTATTAATTATTTGCGGAGAGGAAGAGATTCGAACTCTCGATACGATTCCACACCGTATATACGCTTTCCAGGCGTACCTCTTCAACCACTCGAGCACCTCTCCCAATCGGGGCGAAGTTAAGAAAAAAAATAGGAAATACAATATTTTAAAAAGATTTTGTAAAACAGTTTTTTTTATTTGGGCTTAATAATTTAAAAATAACCATTTTTTGGGAGCTTATTAAAAATATTTAACGAATTAATAGTCGTCATTTTAACAATCTCACTTCCATTTATTTTATATATTTCTGATAATTTTTTTATTATTAAATTCAAATATGCACTTTCATTTCTTTTTCCTCTGTGTGGCGATGGTGTTAAATAGGGTGCATCTGTTTCTAAAACTATGTTTTTTATGTCAATTTGTTCAATTACTTCCGATAATCCTGAGTTTTTAAATGTAATTATGCCATTAATACCCAGCAAAAATCCCCCGAAACTTATTATTTCGTTGGCATCATCGATATTGCCGGTAAAACTATGAAAAATTCCTCTCAAAGCACTTCTCTTGTAGGGTTGGAGCGATTGCATGGTTTCACGAAAAGAGTCGCGGACATGAATTATTACCGGTAAATTGTATTCTAATGCCCAGTCAATTTGTTGTCGAAAGCATACGATTTGTTCTTTCAAAAAAGTTTTATCCCAGTATAAATCGATGCCGATTTCGCCGATTGCAGCCCATTCTCTGCGTTCGAGTTCGTTTTTTATAATTGCTAATTCTGCTTGGTAATTTTCGTTTACGCTTGTAGGATGCAAACCTATCGATGCGTGGCAGAAACCCGGATATTCCGATTCGAGTGCTAACAGGCGTGGTAAGGACTCGCTGTCCACATTAGGTAAAATAATGTGTTTTATGCCAATATCTTTTGCGCGCTGAATCGCTTGGGCTCGGTCGGCATCGAATTCGACTGCATAAATATGTGAGTGAGTATCTATCATTATGACCCCTAACCCCTAAAGGGGGAATTTAAGAAATAAGTAATTCGGAACACAAAACCTGAAACTTTGAAACCTGAAACTTCTTAAACTTTCATTCCCATTCGATGGTTGCCGGTGGTTTGGAGCTGATGTCGTACACTACTCGGTTTACACCTTTCACTTTATTGATTATGTCATTCGATACTTTGGCTAAAAAATCGTAGGGAAGTTGTGCCCAGTCGGCTGTCATAGCATCGGTTGATGTTACAGCGCGCAATGCAATTACATTTTCGTAAGTCCGTTCATCGCCCATGACACCCACCGACTGAACAGGAAGTAAAATAGCGCCAGCCTGCCACACCACATCGTACAAATTCCATTCGCGCAGCGCATTGATAAAAATATCATCGGCTTCCTGTAGAATTTGGACTTTTTCGGGAGTTATATCGCTCAAAATACGTACAGCCAAGCCTGGTCCGGGAAATGGTTGCCGTTTTATCAAATGGTGCATCATACCCAATTCAGTTCCCACGCGGCGCACTTCGTCTTTGAAAAGCAGACGTAGCGGTTCGCAAAGTTTTAGATTCATTTTTTCGGGTAATCCACCCACATTGTGATGCGATTTTATGGTTGTTCCGGTAATGGAGAGCGACTCGATAATGTCAGGATAAATGGTTCCCTGAGCCAGCCATTTTACATCTTTTATTTTGTTTGCTTCCTTTTCGAAAACATCAATAAAACCGGTGCCGATAATTTTTCGTTTTTTTTCGGGATCGGTAACATCTTTCAGTATTCCATAAAAATAATCTTTAGCGTTTACTCCAATTACGTTCAAACCAAGATGTTCGTAATTTTTCATTACGGTCTCAAATTCGTTTTTTCGTAATAATCCGTGATCTACAAAAATGCAGGTCAGATTTTTGCCGATGGCTTTGTTGAGTAAAACAGCTGCTACCGACGAATCGACACCGCCCGACAGGCCGAGCAGTACTTTGTCGTTACCCACTTGTTTTTTTAAACTATCAACTGTGGTTTCGATAAACGAAGCCGGCGACCAGTCGCGCTTACAACCGCAAATATTAAGAAAATTTTCGAGCAACAAAACACCATCCACCGTATGAAAAACTTCGGGATGAAACTGTACGCCCCAGGTTTTTTCGCCATGAATGTGGTAGGCGGCTAATTCTAAATCGTCGGTGCTTGCAATTTTTTTAAAATCAACAGGAATAATAGTGATTGAATCGCCGTGTGACATCCATATTTGTGAACCGGCATTTATGTTGTTAAATAATGGGTCATCGTTATCAACAAACGAGAGATTGGCACGTCCGTATTCACTTGTTCCTGCGGATTCAACTTTTCCGCCCGAACTATACGCCATAAATTGAGCACCATAACAAATGCCGAGTACCGGAAATTTCCCGCGAATCGGACTTAAATCTGTTTTAAATGCAGCAGGATTGTAAACAGAGTAAGGACTTCCGGAAAGAATCACACCTTTTACATCGGCGGTTTGTTCAGGAAATTTATTGTAAGGCACTATTTCGCAATATACATTCAATTCGCGCAAGCGACGACCGATAAGTTGGGTAGTTTGAGAGCCGAAATCGAGGATAATTATTTTTTCCATTCTATATAAGTCCTTGTTTTGTGTCGATAAGTTGTGCAAAAGTAAATAAAATGTAAGTGTTATGCAAGTTTAAGTTGTGCTTTTATCTCAACAACAATGAACTGTCGCCATAACTCAAAAACCTGAAATCCTTATCCAACGCATAGTCGTAAATTGTCTTCCAATTGCCATTTACAAAAGCCGAAACAAGCAGCATTAAGGTGCTTTTAGGTTGATGAAAATTCGTTATCATGCCGTTTACCACCCGAAATTTGTACCCTGGTTTAATCATAATTTTTGTATTGGCATGCAAAGTTGTTTGATTGTTTTTATTCAAATAATCAAGAATGTTTTGCAATGCATCAAAAGCCGAAATTTCAGTATTTGTTTCGTAAGGAGTCCACTGCGAAACATTAAATGTTTCAACTTGTATATTAACTGTGTTCTCTCCATCTCTTTTGTATGGTTTTGTGGAAAGGTTTTCACCTATAAAATAAAGCGTTTCGAGGGTTCGCACCGAAGTTGTTCCAACAGCAATAATATTTCCGATTTTTTTTTGCAGATGTTCAATGGTGCTGCGGTGAACCGAAATAACTTCGCTATGCATTTGATGTAACGCAATATCGTTTTTTTTCACGGGTTGAAAAGTTCCTGCTCCAACGTGCAGCGTGAGTTCTGCAGTTTCGATATTTCTCAATTCGAGACTTTTAAAAACTTCGGACGTAAAATGCAATCCGGCTGTGGGAGCAGCTACCGAACCTTTTATTTTTGAATAAACGGTTTGATAAGTAGTCAGATCGCTTTCCTCTGTTTTGCGATGCAGATATGGAGGTATAGGCAGTTCGCCTGCTTTTTCGAGTATTTCGGCAAAATGAATGTCTGCATTGTCCCACGTAAACCTTATTGTATGTGTGTTTTCTTCCGATTCAAGCAATTCGGCATTGAATGTAAAAGTATTATTGTCGATAATTAGCGTTCTGGAAAGAATACCTGTTTTCCATTTTTTCAGATTTCCTACCATACATTTCCAAATACACTCGGTAGTAGCGCCCAGCGATAATGCATAATCCGAAGGCGTGAGCGGCTCTAAACAAAACACTTCGATATGCGATCCGGTGGTTTTCCGGAAAATTAAGCGAGCCTGAATGACTCGGGTGTTATTATACACCAATAAACAATTTTCGGGTAAATAGGATGCAATATTCGAAAAAACGGTCTCAGATATTGTTCCATCTTTGTAAATCAGTAATTTGGATGCATCCCGTTGGGTTAATGGGTATTTGGCTATTCGTTCATCGGGCAACGGATAATTGTAATCTTCGATGTAAATCGGAGTGTTTTCGGAGATAGTATTCACTATTGAAAATAATTTGTTGTATTTTTGTGCAAAAGTAGTAAATAGGAAACGAGTTGACAAGTGGACAAGGAAACGAGTAGAATAGAACAAGGGGGCATGCCCCCTTGAAAAAGCAAAATAAAATATGATAAAAAAAGGTGATACTGTGCGTTTTCTGAACGCTGTAGGTGGCGGAGTTGTAACCCGCGTGGATGAAATAAAAAAAATGTTGTACGTTGAAGATGCCGATGGATTTGAGATTCCGGTGTTGGAAAAGGAATGTGTAATGGTTGGTGCTGTAAATAAAGAAACAAATTTTCCGAAAAGAGATTTCTCCTCAAAAACGGAACATACTGTTGCTGAAAAACAAATTGTAGAAGTTGATACAAAAAAACCGGAACAAGAAACCCGAAGTTACGAACAAATAATTGAAACCGTTGAAGGCGAAACTTTAAAGGCATTTCTGGCTTTTTTTCCGCAAGATATTAAACAGTTACAAACAACTTCGTACGATTGTTATTTAGTAAACGACAGTAATTATTTTCTGTATTACAATATTATATATGGTGAAAATAATAACCGGAAGAGTTTATCTAACGGCTTAATTGAGCCCAATATGCAGGAAGAAATTACCCAAATATCAAAAGACGAGCTGAATTCATGGGAAAACTTGCGGGTACAAATTATTCCTTTCAAAAAAAATAAAATTTATACGCCTCAAAATGTGCTGGATGTTCAACTTAAAATTAACGTTGTAAAGTTCTACAAGTTGCACAGTTTTACCGAAAACGATTATTTCGACGATTTAGCAATGATAATTGATATAGTTTCGGAAAAGGAAAATCAAAAATTAGCCGATATTTCGCCCCTTGAAATTAAAAACGCCATGTTGCACAAAGAAGAAATAAAGCGACCAAGAATTACTTTACGTCAGCAGGTACCCGATGTGATTGAAGTGGATCTGCACATCAACGAATTGGTTGATACTACAGCAGGTATGGGAAATGCAGATATGCTACAATTGCAGTTGACTAAATTTCATGCCGTACTCAACGAAAATAAATCGAGGAAGGGGCAAAAAATAGTATTTATACATGGCAAAGGAGAAGGTGTGCTTCGCAATGAAATTGAAAAACTGCTTAAATCGCGTTATAAAACGTATTATTTTCAGGATGCTTCGTTCAGGGAATATGGATTTGGTGCTACAATGGTGACGATAAAGTAAAAAATGCTGATAGGTGCATCGTTCCGTTTGTGAATTTGTCAGCCCTAAAAATCCCATACCTTTTTTTATGATGATAAGATGTTAATTTTATTATTCAGAATCTGACTGAATGATATATTCATGATTTTTGATTCTATCCAAGCTGCAAAATCAAAAATCAGCAATAGCTGATTTTCGTATTTATTCATAGCAATATCTTTGAGTTGAAGATTGTTTTTATTCCACAATGTTGTTCGTTCTTTGGATGATAAGTGGTTTATGGGCTTGCTAATAAATTTCAGAAATATTTTCTCAATTTTCAAACTGCGTTCTGTAGATTTCAGTTGCCTTTTTACCGATCGAATTTCAGATTCTATCAAATCAAAATCTCCTATTTCATACAGAAGAACTATATAAATCAGCCTTATTGCTTTGAAGGCAGGCATCAAATAAATTTCTCTTTCGACATTTAGTATTTGATTTAAAGTTTTACGCGCAAGTGAAAATTGTCGTAATCCAATATTCACTATTGAAATGTAAAGCAAAATTTGGAGTTGACGGGACATTAACAACATATTTATTTTGTCAATTAAATCAACAGTAAATTGGTCAATAACTTTTTTACCAGCCTCAAAGCAACCTGTATCGATAAAGGGGACAAGCGTATATAAAAATATCACTGATTTTACTTGCAAATTAAAATTAGTGGAAGTGCTTTTGATTTTTTTAAGTTGATCAATAAAATGAGGCATAGCGTTGTAGTTTCGTATCACACGTAAACTTTCAAGCACCCCTTCGATAGTATTCAGATAATAAATGGGTGGATTGCTCAATAAATGTTTGTTTTTTTCAAATATAGCATTTAATTCATAAAACGAATTGAGAGCCGACTTATAATCGCCAACTGCTATAAGGTAGTTCGATTGAAAAAGCTTATGGGTTTTTTGTATTTCAAAATTATTGAACCCTGTGCTCGACACAATACTCATTTCGCTAACAACCAAATCGTTTAATGTTTGTTTCTGATTGTTGGAAGCGACAACTCCACTGTGTAACAACCTATGTTTTAATATTCCGTACAAAAACGCATGTTCGTTTATTTTTCGAATTTTTTTTAACGAGTCGTTTATTTTATATTGTAAAGTAAGTAGTTCATTTTCGCTTGTGTCTGGAAAGTCTAAACCCAACAGAAAATCATGTTCAATTTTTTGGGCAATGTGTAAAACCATAAAATTTTCAAAAACGATCGCTTCATTCTGAATTTTTAAAAGCAACTCGAAACACTCACCATACAATGATTTTTCGAAAAGCACCTTTGCATGCATCAGTTGATTAAAAAGCGAAAAATAACTATCCTGATTTTTTCTTAATTCACTCAAAACGTTTAACAATATATCGTACAGATAACTTACTCCTGTATTGAAATTTGAATTTGGTCTTTTTCTTTGAAAAGTATTTTTTATATCGTTTAATGTTAACGATTTATCAGACTCAATTATTTTATAAAGGATCGCATAATCTGTGCTTTTCCCACTTTTGAATAATCGTTGAGTTGTACTTTTTTGTTCAGACTTGCTAAGCGAATGTACAAGTGTAATTAATGATGAGAGTTTCGACATTGATAGTTAAATTATAATAGTTACAAGTGCAAAAATAGCAATATTATTTGTAATTATGATTTCGAGCAAGATTATTATTTTAATATCTTATTAATATCTTGGCATTTAATAAATATAAATATTGTAATCCGTTGATTTGAAATTATGAAATTGCAATAATTATTGTTTTTTTAAATTTATTTTCTAATTACCTTTGTTATGTATTTGATGATTATTGCAACATTACCCGAATCGATTTATTATACACGACATACTTAACATACTCTTTGAATTTTGCAAAAAACTGATATACTGTGCTTTGTCGATGCTCTTGGCAATTAGATCTTTAATTATATTATGACTTTTTCAATTTTTTTTTAAATCTGGAAATATATCAAATCAACAAATTAATAAAACGGTAAACAATGAACTCCACAAGAATTGTAGTAATCGGCAGTAGTAACACCGATATGGTTGTAAAATCGGATAGACTGCCTGTACCGGGCGAAACTATATTGGGTGGCGCATTTATGATGAACCCTGGCGGAAAGGGTGCCAATCAGGCAGTTGCAGCTGCTCGCCTTGGCGGCACCGTTACTTTTATTGCCAAAACAGGGAATGACCTGTTTGGCAAACAATCAATTGACATGTTCGATGAAGAAAATATCAATACTGATTTTATTTTTTCCGACCCGCTCAATCCCTCCGGCGTTGCATTAATTATGGTGGATACAAATGGTGAAAACTGCATAGTAGTGGCTTCAGGTGCAAACGGAACGCTTGGTACACACGACATTGATAAATCCAGAACGGTGATTGAAAGTGCTTATATAGTTTTGATGCAGCTCGAAATTCCAATAGAAACTGTGGAATATGCCGCCAAAATAGCCAGTAACAAAGGTGCAAAAGTAATACTTAATCCTGCTCCGGCAGCTTTTCTCTCAAACGACCTACTAAAATGCCTTTATGCCATAGTACCCAACAAAACCGAAGCCGAAATGCTTTCAGGAATTAAAGTTCATGACTGGAAATCGGCCAGACAGGCTGCCGACATAATAAGCGAAAAGGGGGTTGATGTTGTCGTAATTACACTCGGCTCGAAGGGAGCTTTGATTAAAGAATACGACAAATATACCGAAGTGCCCGTCGAAAAAATTAAGGCTATAGACACCACAGCAGCCGGAGATACTTTCTGCGGCGCTCTTTGTGTCGGACTTTCGGAAGGAATGCCAATAGAAGATGCGGTAAAAATGGCGAATAAAGCTGCAGGAATCACAGTAACCAGAGAAGGTGCGCAAGTGGCAATACCTTACCGTAAAGAAATAGAGCATTGATATAAAACAGGTCAATCTTCACGTTATAAAAAAATAGTTTGTATATGAAAAATCACCTATCTTGGCAAAAATTAGTGCAGGTTTTCCTCACAATTTTATTCGTATTCGTTACTGTTGCCCAAAGTTTGGCAGCCAATATTACGGTCAAAGGAACAGTTGTAGATGAACAAGGAATTGCCTTGCCGGGCGTAAATATTAAAGCCATGGCTTACGAAATAGGCGTAATCACCGATTTCGATGGCAAATATACTGTACAACTTCCACTTGAAGCCACAGCGTTAATTTTCTCGTATATTGGTTACACCTCGCAGCAAATTACCATCAATAAACGAACAACAATCAATATTGTAATGCTCCAAGATGTAAAAGCAATTGAAGAAGTAGTGGTCATTGGGTATGGAAAAACAACGAAAAAGGAACTCACCGGATCGATCTCATCACTTAAAGCTGAAAATTTCAGTCAAGGTTCCTTTGCAAATGCAGCTGGATTATTGCAAGGCAAAGTGGCGGGATTATCGGTAGTAAATGCCAACGGTGGCGACCCGCAGGCAAATTACGAAATAATACTTCGTGGTACTAACACACTAACTTCAGGGCAAGGTCCACTCATTATTATCGATGGTGTGGCAGGCGCAGATATGAAAAACATTAACTTTCAGGAGGTGGAAAGTGTTGATGTGCTTAAAGATGGATCAGCAGCTGCTATTTATGGTACACGGGGTACAAATGGAGTTATTATTATTACTACTAAACAAGCCCGTAAGGGGAAGACAAATATTGAATACCAAGGTATAGCCACTGTGCAAATAGCATCGCGCATGGTGCAAAATTTGAGTGCCGAAGCGTTTAAATACGCTATTGATACATATACACCTGCAAAAGCAGGGAGTATTTATAATAGTAGTACCAATTGGTTTAATGAAGTAACACGCTCTGCTCCAATAAGCCAAAAACACAATTTGGCAATTTCGGGTGGAAATGATGAATTCTCGCACCGCACTACTATTAATATGGAACAAAACCAGGGCTTACTTAAAAACAACAATCTGAGTAAACTGTTGGCTAAAACAAATATTTTGCAAAAAGCACTGAACGGATTAATAACATTAAATTACAATTCGTACTATTCGATGCGGAAGTATAATCCGGCAAATTACGACATTTTTTTTCAGGCTTTTATTCATAATCCCACCGAACCAGTTTACGATAATACAAATGAACTTTCGGGTGGATACACTAAAGTAGATGGCATTAGTTATTATAACCCCGTAGCAATGCTTAACGAAGAAACCCGCGAAGGCGAAACTGATAATTTTGGTGGAAATGTGCGAGCTACTCTTAATTTTCCTTATGTTGCAGGCTTGAAGTGGGACAATTTTGTATCGTACGAAAAATCCAGATGGGAATCGCATCGATATCGTACCCGATATTATCCAAGTGCCATAGGAAGTAATGGCATAGCAAGTATCGAAAACGGAAGTAATGCAACTTTGCAATACGAAAGCACCGTTAATTACACCAAAGAATGGGAAAAAAATACAATTCAAGCATTGGCCGGTTATACCTACCAAACTGAGAATATGCATACCGCAAGTATGGAAAACAGGGGTTTCGATTTTGACTATTTTGGAACAAACGACATTGATGATGGTGCAGCCTTAAAACTCGGAACAGCTAATATGGATTCTTATCGAGAATCAAGTAAACTAATCTCATTTTTTGGACGTGCGATATACAATTTTGGCGAGAAATATCTTTTTTCGGCATCGATACGTCGCGAAGGTTCCTCTCGGTTTGGTGTAAATTATAAGTGGGGCTGGTTTCCGGCGGTAAGCGTAGGTTGGCGAATTCATGAGGAAGATTTTATGAACGATATAAAATGGTTAAATGAATTGAAACTGCGCATTGGGTACGGTTCTACAGGAAATCAGGAGTTCTCGAATTACAAATCGCTTATAATGATGGGGAAAGCCGGAATGTTTTATTATAATGGGAAATGGATTAATACCTACCAACCCGTGAGCAATCCAAATCCAAATCTTCGTTGGGAAAAGAAACATGAGGTGAATTTAGGTGTTGATTTTTCGGGTTTTCAAAATAAAATTGGTGGAAGCATTGACATATACAATCGCCGAAGTAAAGATCTATTATATAATTACGATGTATCATCTCCACCCTATTTGTTTACTAATATAATGACTAATGTAGGAATTATTCGAAACACAGGAATAGAGATATCGCTCAATGGAAACCCAATAAAAGCAAAAGACCTTAAATGGAATACTTTTGTAAATTTCAGCACGAACAAAAATATTCTCGAGAAATTCACAAACGATGAATTCACTAACGGCACTTACAAAACTGGATGGTTAACCGGCGATATTGCTGTTTTCAGTCAGCGAATGGTCGAAGGTAAAAGTTTAGGCACCTTTTATGGGCCGGTTTGGTTGCGTGTTGACGAAAATGGGAATGACATTTTTAAAAACCAATTGCCCGATGGCAAAGTTGCAGAAGACAAATGGGAGCCTATTGGCAATGCATATCCCGCTTTTATACTTGGTTGGAGCAACGCAATAAACTATAAATCGTGGGACTTAGGTGTTTCATTAAGGGCTTCGATTGGGGGCAAAGTTTTAAACTCGTACAGATTATATTATGAAAACTTCGGAGCAATAGGTCTGAAAAATATTCTGAAATCACAATTAGATAATGCTGCTTTTAAAGGGAATGCTCTATACTCGTCAAAATACATCGAAGATGCATCATACCTTAAGATGGACAACCTTTCGGTAGGGTATAATTGGAGTAAACCGTCTAAGTTAGTATCGAGTATCCGAATTTACAGTGCTGCACAAGACCTGTTTTGCATTACAGCCTACAAAGGAGTAAATCCCGAAGTGTCGTTGAGCGGATTGGAACCCGGTATTGAGAAAATGAGGTACTATCCTGTTACAACAGGTGTAACAATAGGTGTAAATATAATATTCTGATAGTATTAACAAAATAAGTAGTATGAAAAAATATATTTTTGGTTTAAGCATTCTTTCTGTATTTTTAAGCACCGCTTGTACCGATTTATCCGAAACGGTTTACTCCGACTTGCCAAGTGATAAATACTTTGTGAGCGAAAAAGCTCTATTAATGAATGCTGGCAGGGCTTATACTAAATTACAGCCCTATCCAGAAGAACAGATGTTGTGGTCGCTGGTAACGGTTAGTACCGATGAATGTGTGGTACCTGCCCGTGCCGATGGCGAGTGGTGGGACAATGGACGATGGGACGAAATGCGACAACATGCCGTTTTGCCTACAAACAAAATAAACCGCAAGGCTTGGGAGTTTGTTTTCGGAGGCATTACTGCTTGCAACGAGGTATTGTATGTAACCGAACTTTCACCATACTCTTTCGATGGGAAGGATAAAATTCTTGCCGAAATAAAAGTGCTGCGTGCATTGTACTATTATTGGGGAATGGACGCATGGGGCGAAATACCATTTACCACCAACTTTGCCGATAAAACATTACCCAAAAAAAAATCGCGCCAATTTATTTTTAATTTCGTGGAACAAGAAATCAAAGAGAATATCAAGTTTTTGAGCGAAACACCTACTCCGCTAAACTACGGACGGGTAACCAAAGGAATGGCATTTACATTACTTGCTAAATTATATCTGAACGCTCAGGTATGGACGGGTGCGCCCCGCTGGGCTGATGCTGAACGAATGTGCGATAGCGTGATAACAAAAGGAAATTACAGATTAGAGAATAATTATTTCGATAATTTTAAAGTGCAAAATGAGAACTCCAAAGAAAATATTTTCGTTATAGTTTATAATTCAACCCTTACTACAGAGTGCTTTTATTGGTACGATTTAACATTAAATGCCATGAGTCGCTATACCTATAATATTAACGACACGCCTTGGGATGGGTTTATGACAACGCCTGACTTTTTCAAAACTTATACTGATACCGATTTGCGAAAAAAAACATGGCTATATGGGCAACAATACCACTTGAACGGAAAAAAACTTTTCGAAAAATCTGGAACTGGAGACACCCTATGGTTTGCCTACAAAGCCGATTTTCCGGAATCAACCTACAAATCGCGTCACAAATGGGATGGTGCCCGATGTGCTAAGTACGAATTTCAAACCAACGGTTTGCAATATGACATTATAGATATGGAAAACGATTTTGTACTATTCAGGTATGCCGATGTAGTGATGATGAAAGTGGAAGCCATGATGCGTCAAAGCAAAACTGCTCAAGCCCTGAGTTTGCCCGATTTCAAACTTTTAAGAACCCGCGTTGGGGTGTCAGCTTTTGCCACACTTACAATGGACGAACTACTTGCTGAGCGAGGACGGGAATTTGCATGGGAAGGTCATCGCCGTCAGGACTTAATTAGATTTAACAAATGGAATGATAAATGGTGGGCGAAACCACCAACAACAACACAATGGGTGTTCCCAATTCCGCAAACAGCAATCAACACCAATCCGAATTTATCACAGCCGGCTGAAAATTAATATTTAACAACTCGGAAAAAGAAATGTATCGAGAGGTATTTATATTTAAACTGACATTATGCTTAAAAAAACTATTATCCATATACTCATGATCTTGTTGACTGCGAGTGCTTGTACCGAAAATAAAAGTGCAATTTCCGATCGGACTTTTAGCATATCGAAAGATGAGTTGCAGGATAAAATAAAAGGCGGCTGGGCAGGTCAGACTATAGGTGTGGTTTATGGTGCACCTGTTGAGTTTAAATATCAAGGAGCAATTATTCCAGGGTATCATTATATCCCTTGGCGAGATGGATACGTGAAATATTGGTGGGATAAAAAACCGGGATTGTTCGATGATATTTATACCGATTTGAATTTTGTGCAAGTATTTGAAAAACATGGATTAAATGTGTCGATGGATACTATTGCGCTTGCTTGGGCATCTACTTCTTATCATTTAGCACATGCCAATCAAGCCTCGCGATATAATATTTTAAACGGAATAATGCCTCCTGAATCGGGCTTTTGGAAAAACAATCCACATGCCGACGATCTCGATTTTCAGATTGAAGCCGATTTTATAGGACTTATGGCTCCTGCAATGGTAAATTCGGCTACTGAAATAGCTAGTCGTGTAGGACATATTATGAGCAGTGGCGATGGCTGGTACGGTGGTGTTTATGTTTCGGCGTTGTATTCGCTTGCTTTTGCAATAAGCGATGTAATACTATTAGTCCAGGAGTCATTAAAAACCATTCCGGAGGGTACTCTGTTTTACAGTTGCATAGCCGATGTCCTGAAATTTCACAAACAATATCCCGATGATTGGAAAGCTACGTGGTTCGAGATTCAAAAAAAGTGGGATAAAGATGTTGGTTGCCCTAAAGGGACGTATTTATCATTCAACATAGATGCTAAAATAAATTCGGCTTATGCTACAATTGGGTTACTTTACGGCAAAGGCGATTTTGGGAAATCCATCGAAATAGCGACGCGTTGCGGACAAGATGCCGATTGTAATGCAGCTACTGTGGGTGGTGTGCTTGGTGTAATGCTTGGGTACTCAAATATCCCCGACTTTTGGTTAAAACCTTTGCGTGAAATTGAGCTACTCAATTTCGAAGGCACTACAATTTCATTATCAGAGGCATATCAGCTAAGCTACAAACATGCTCTAAAAATAATCCAAAAGGGAGGTGGTAAAATAGAAACCGACAAGGTAATAATACTCTATCAAAAACCTAAAGCAGTAGCTTTTGAGCAAAATTTCGAAAACACATTTCCGATTTATCGCGACCGATTTGATAAGTCCTTTACCAAAGAACTTGTTTATGAGTTTACCGGAAATGGATTTATTTTTTACGGAAACTTAGTTAAAAATTCTAAAGTAGACAAAATTTATATCGACCGCATTTCACGTCGATTAGGGTCAGAAGTATTCGGGCTTGCCGAATTGGACGATAGTTATGTGGCTGAATTAGCATTATATATAGATGGGAAATTTGATGAAAAAATTAAGATGCCGATGAAAAATACGGCGCGTAGGCTCGAACCGGCATGGAAATATCAACTCAATGAAGGCAAACATACTGTGCGACTTGAATGGTTGAATCCACATAAAGAGTATGAAATTAGAATAAACGATATAATTATTTATTCAGAAAAAGCGTATAACACTGATATTTAAAACTACAGAATTGAAAATGAAAAAAATAACGTTAATATTTTTAGTGGCGATTATTGCCTTATCGTGTGCCGAAAAAAAAAAGAAAATTGCTTATAACCAACCATATACTATCGCAATTGATGTGTTAAAAGATAAAATTAAAGGTGGATGGGCTGGGCAAACCATTGGCTGTACTTTTGGCGGACCAACTGAATTTAAGTATCGGGGTGCAATTATTCACGATCAGCAACCTATTATTTGGTACGATGATTATGCACGCGAAACCTTTGAAATTGATCCCGGATTGTACGATGATGTATATATGGATTTAACTTTTGTGGAAATAATAAATAAATACGGTCTCGATGTGCATGTTGATTCATTTGCTTTGGCGTTCGCCAACGCTGATTACAAACTGTGGCATGCCAATCAAGCAGCTCGCTATAATATTTTAAACGGAATAATGCCGCCTGCTTCGGGACATTGGATGAATAACCCACATGCCGATGATATTGATTTTCAGATTGAAGCTGATTTTATTGGTATGATGACCCCCGGAATGGTGAATACAAGTTCTGAGATTGCCGACAAAATTGGACACATCATGAATTATGGCGATGGCTGGTATGGTGGTGTATATATTTCGGCTATGTATAGTTTGGCTTTTGTGTCGGACGATATACGGCTTGTTGTAAGCGAAGCATTGAAAACCATTCCGCCCAAAAGTAAATTTGCCCTATGTATAGCCGATGTTATTGCCTTGCACAAAAAATATCCTACCGATTGGAAACGATGCTGGCGCGAAATTGAACAAAATCATGCATTTGAAATTGGATGTCCCGAAGGCGTATTCAATGCTTTTAATATTGATGCTACACTCAACTCGGCTTATGTTGTTATGGGATTGTTATACGGTAATGGCGATTTTTATACCACTATGGACATTGCCACCCGTGCCGGACAGGATTCCGATTGCAACCCAGCTTCAGCTGCCGGAGTGTTAGGCGTAATGTATGGCTACAGCAAAATACCCCAATATTGGAAACCGGCTTTGGAAAAAGTAGAAGACCTCGATTTTCCCTATACAAGCATATCGCTAAACGAAATTTACGATATTAATCTGAAAAATATTAAAGATGTAGTGCTTAAAAACGGGGGACAAGTTGATAACAAATCGATTAGCTTTATCATTCAGCTACCAAAAGAAGTTCGCTGGGAAATGTCATTCGAAGGGTACTATCCTTCGGAGCGTAGGGTAATCAACAAAGAGTTTAAGGGGGATCATTCGATAAAAGTAGATTTTGAAGGTACGGGTGTTGTTCTCATGGGTTTTATAAAGCAAATAATCCCAAATAAAACGAACTATATAGCTCACATTGAAGCTTATATTGACGGTAAAAAAGTAGAGTCGTTTAAAATGCCATTCGATTATATTAAGCGCAAATACGACATTTTTCACAGTTATAATTTAATAAAAGGCAAACATAGTTTGGAAATTAAATGGCTTAACCCGCACCCACATTATGTTATTCAGGCCAAAGATTTGGTAGTATATACCGATAAGGCAGTTGAAAATAAACGTCCGTATTGAAAATGATAAGGGGTAATTATTTACATATTCGCTTTTATTTTTTCTTGTTGTTAATAACTGCAAGCTATGTTTTTGTTGCCTGTACACCTACCGAACCGAAAATAGAAGAGGCGAAAATTCAACGTTACGCCGAAAGCATGCATTTTAATAGCAAAATTTTAAATCGAAATGTACGTTATTCTATTTATTTGCCCGAAAAATATAGCAAAATCAATTCCTATTCAACCGTATATTTGCTACATGGCTATGGGGGTAATGAATGTAACTGGATGAAAGATGGAAAAATTGATTTATTAATCGCTCCATTAGAAAAAGCAAATAAAGTTGACCCTATGATATATATTATGCCGCAGGGCGATAATAATTATAATGTAAACCGGTTTGACGGTACGTTGAATTATATGCGTATGTTCACTCAAGAGCTTGTTCCGCTTATCGACTCACTATATGCTACCAAAAAAGATCGCGCCAAAAGAGCGATTGTAGGATTTTCGATGGGTGGATATGGCGCATTGATACTTGCAGCAAAAAATCCGCAACTTTTTACTGTGTCGGTGCCACTAAGTATGTCATTTCGCACCGATGAGCAATACATGAACGAACCACAATCGGTGTTCGATTACCAGTGGGCATCAATTTTTGGAGCTAAAGGAACTACAGGAGATGCCAGATTGACCGATTTTTTTAAACTACACAGTCCTTTTCATTTTTTTGCTTCAAATGAAAAAAAATTAACTCCAACGGTGAACTATTTTATCGACTGTGGCGATGATGAAGAAACACTTTCGGAAACAAACAATGCATTGCATAAGCTCATGCTGCAAAAAGATATAGCACATGAATATAGAATGCGAAATGGGGGACATAATTGGGATTATTGGCAAAGTGGAATGCGTGAAGCATTACTGTATATTCAATCCTGCTTCGATGCGAATAGCTATCCCCAAGAAACCGGCAACAGCAATTCCGAAAAATTTTCGGGGAATTTGGTACAACTAACTATTTCGGAAACAATATTAAATGTATGGTTACCTGCAGGTTATTCAACTTCTTCTTCGATGTATCCGGTAGTTTATTTCTACCATTCGATAGAGGCAAACCGACTTGCCGAAACAAATAAAATGTGTGCTGCTTTAGATTCGTTACAAAAAGTAAAACCGTTTATTTTGGTCGAAATGAATGCAGCCGAAGTTGAAACAAGATTAATTAATATGCAACAGATAAGCGCTTTAATAGACAATTCGTACCGAACAAAAACCGCCAATACGAATCGGATTGGTATAGGTAACAAACTTGGTGCAAAGCTACTGCTCGTTGCCGCAAATAATTATTCGGATTTAATGTACGCATCGTTTATTTTCGATGCACCACTCGGTACTGAAATTCCTAAACTTACCGCTAAATTTATGTATTTAAGTTGCAGCGATACAAGTTTGGATTTTGATTTGATGAACAAGCTATATTTAAAATGCCGAAAGGAAAAAATTACGCATCAATTCAGGGTATATAATGGTTTGCCTACTTATAACTCCTTGTTGCAAGGAATGAATGAGGCAATTGTTTCGATAGGATTATTTTTATCAATGTAATGACAAAGAAACTCATCATACTACTTATTATATATATTCAGGCTGCTACAATAAATGTAACTGCAGGTAACTTTTTGGTGCACGATAATGTGCAGTTTTACAGTAAAATATTGCAACAGCCCATTAAGTTTGCTGTTATTTTGCCAAAACAGTATTTTGAAAGCAATAACCAATATCCTACCATTTACTTCTTGCACGGACTTGGCGACAGTCATAATGCATGGCTCGAAAACGGACAACTCGCGCAGCACGCTTATCGATTGACGAAAAACAAAACCATTCAGCCTTTTATAAGCATTATTCCACAAGGGTTTACTACTTATTATTCTAATTTTAGCGATGGTAGTTTTTCGTATCAGGATATGTTTGTAAAGGAACTGGTACCTTTTGTCGATTCGGTATTTAGAACTAGAAAAGATCCATCGCAACGTGCCGTAATGGGATATTCGATGGGAGGCTTTGGGGCATTGGTTTTGCCAGTAAGGCATCCGGATGTTTTTGGCATCAGTATTCCACTTAGTGCCTCGATCCGGACTGATGCACAATACATGAGTGAAGAGCAAAGAGGATGGAACGAGCAATGGGGAAGAATTTTTGGAGGTATAGACAAACAAGGGAATCACAGATTAACAGATTATTATAAAAATAATTCGCCATTTTATTTATTTAAAAATATAAAATTGGAGGAATTAAAGCGTATAAAGTTTTATATAGTAAATGGCGATAAAGAAAATACGCTCTGCCGCAGCAACGAGGAGTTACATATATTGTTGCTTCAACAGCAAGTTCCACACTTTTACAATGTGAAAGCCGGTGGGCATGAGTTTTCGTTTTGGCGCGATTGTCTGCCCGAAGCGCTGAATTTTGCCAATGTTGGTTTCAATAAACAAGTTTATCGACCGAATTTTAGTGCAATTAAAGTGAGTGATAAACTTTCAACACAAGTAGCTTCTACAAATCTTACTGTTTCTGACAAACAAATACGAGTGATCTATCCCGAACTTCAAAACACCGTAAACCGAAGTTATCCGATAATTTACTTTGTTGCTAATATGAGCGTATATGAACAAAACCAGTTAATCAATTTATATGTCAAGGAGCAAGAAAAGAACAGCTTACCGCCTATTATTTTCTGTTTTGTACCTACTAATTATCAACACGCTATACGTTCTGAAATAATTCCATATATGGAACAAAACGGAAAAGCTCGCAAAGGTGGTAGGTTTCGTGCTTTTTGGGCATTCGGAAATGAAAACAATGTTTTGTTGAACGAAATTCTTGAACCTGATATCTTTACTGTTGTAGCACTAACCTCCACTACGCTCGGCTTACCCGAAAATGAAATAAAAACAATACTATTGAGTAGAAAAAATGCACGAAAGCAATTATGGTTTTACATTGATACACGCCCCGAAAGTACAGGGTATTGGTCGAACGCATTTTTGCATATTCAACTACGCGAAGCCGATTTTACGCACGAATATAGAGTTAGAAGTGAACAAAACGACTTTAACCTCCTAAAATCCGGTTTTATTGAAACCTTGAATTATATTAACAAAAAAATTCACCATTAATTTATTTTACACTTTAAAACAATAAAATACTATGTACATTGTCGAAAATTATTCGTTAGCTGTTCTCCTCTCTGTAGTTACTATGCTCTGCTGGGGGTCATGGGGAAACACTCAAAAGTTAGCTGCCAAAACTTGGCGGTTTGAACTTTTTTATTGGGATTATGTTATTGGGATGCTCTTGTTTGGCATAGTAGCGGGTTTTACTCTTGGGAGCGTTGGACAAGGAGGTCGCTCTTTTTTGACCGATTTGCAACAATCCGATTTGAATAACATTGGTAGCGCATTACTGGGTGGAATAGTTTTTAATGCTGCCAATATCCTGCTTTCGGCATCTATTTCGTTAGCCGGATTAGCGGTTGCTTTTCCGCTTGGTATTGGTATTGCTTTGGTGTTGGGAGTTTTTGTCAATTATTTTACTGCACCGAAAGGAGACCCTGTTTTCCTTTTTATTGGTGTGGCACTTATTATGATGGCTATCATTTTTAACGCTATTGCAGCCAGTAAAAACAAAAAAGCAGGCAAAAGTAAATCCAATAAAAAAGGGATTTGGCTGGCTTTACCTGCAGGGTTGTTAATGGCTTTTTTCTATCGTTTTGTTGCAGCAGCAATGGATTTGGATAATTTTGAAGCACCTGCTGCCGGTATGATGACCCCTTACTCAGCATTTTTTATTTTCACACTTGGTGTATTATTAAGCAACTTTATATTTAATACAATTATCATGAAAAAGCCTTTCGAAGGCACTCCTGTTTCGTACAAAATGTATTTTAAAGGAGGTTTAAACACGCATTTAATAGGCATATTGGGAGGTTCTATATGGGCATTGGGCAGTTTGCTGAGCTATTTGGCTGCGGGTACTGCCGGCACTGCTATTTCTTATGCATTAGGACAGGGTGCTACCATGATTGCTGCCATCTGGGGCGTGTTTATCTGGAAAGAGTTTAAAGGGGCTTCAAAGCAAACAAATATACTACTCACACTTATGTTTATCCTCTTTATTGCGGGCTTGGCACTTATCATTTTGTCAGGTGGTAATTAATTTTTCATTCGTAAATAACACACTAACTCTCTATAAATAAACAATTAAAAATTTTAAAAATCATGAAAAAAATTCAATTACTGACATTATTTGTCGCAGTTGGCTTAATTGCCTTTACATCGTGTGATCCGAAAGATAAGGAAGAACCCATCGTTGTAGTTAAAGCCTCGCCAATCAAATCGATTTCGATGGTTTCGGGCAGCGATACCGAAATGTGGGATTTTGCATACCACACCACAACAAAAAAAATCACAGAAATTAAAAATTATTGGAATGCCGCTTTAGACAAAACAATTACGTACAATTATGCCACAGCAGGCAAACTTACCATTACTTCGGGTACTACAGCTGTAACCTACGATATCAATGCATCGGGTATGGTAACAAAAGAGCCTTGGTCAACTTCCGGCGAATTTGCAGTTTACGAGTATGATGCTGCTGGATATTTAATTAAAATAAGTGAATTCTGGGGTGGCTCTCTACGTTTGAAAATGGCTGCCGTAATTACTAATGGTAATATTATGAAACACACCACTTACGATGACGATGGAGTAACTGTAAAAAGAATAAAAGAGTTTACTTACCTTGTAGGCGATAATGTGAATGAAATTCAACAAGCCAGTATGGTGGATCACAACACCAAACCAATGACCAACTTATTTGGTAATTCAAGCAAGAAATTACTTGACAGACTAAAACTTTGGGATCCGCGAGTTAATCCTATCGTTGAAAGAACAACTGTGATTACGTACTTATTCGACATCAAAAATCGTCCATCGAAAATTACGCGTACCGGTGCCACTTTTGTTGAAGTATATAATTATACCTATGTTGAAGATGCGGTGAAATAAAAAAATCTTCCTCTAATTAAATTTTAATGATTAAGAAAGCTGACTGGTTTGTAATCGGTTGGCTTTCTTTTAAAAACTATTTCTTTTATGCTTTCCACTAAACTCATAGGCTTACTATCCGGAATAATATTTTTTGTACTTATACTTTTACTTCCAACGCCAAACAGCATGTCGATAGAAGCAAAAAGTGTTGCAGCAGTAGTAGTGCTAATGAGTATTTGGTGGCTTACAGCTGCCATTCCTATTTATGCGACTGCTTTTTTGCCCTTGGTTTTGTTCCCGCTTTTAAAAATATTGCCAGCTCAGGATACCGCTGCCAACTATGCCCACAACTTTGTTTTTATGATGCTTGGTGGATTTATTTTAGCTAAAGCCATCGAAACTCAAAACCTACACAAGCGTATTGCACTTGTGTTGATGAATATATTCGGGACAGGTCGAAAAAGAATTATTCTTAGTATAATGCTTGCCACGGCATTTCTCTCCATGTGGATATCAAACATTACTACTGCATTACTAATGCTCCCCATAGCATTGGCAATAGTTGTAAAAGAAGAAACCGGAACAAATGGTGCAACTACTTTTTCAAAAGCACTCATTTTGGGTGTAGCGTATTCGGCAACCATCGGTGGTCTTGGTACGCTAATAGGTTCACCCACCAACCTGATTCTTGTAGGGGTTATGGAAAAGATTTTCCCCCAAGCTCCCCCAATTACTTTTTTTCAATGGTTGAAAATTGGATTGCCAATATTAATCATTCTTCTGCCAATAATCTGGTTTTACCTTATAAAATATTTTAAAGTTACGGGCTTTCTTTCCGATAGTCATGAAGTTATTAAACAAGATTTAAATAATTTGGGAAAAATGTCGGTAGGCGAAAAAGGAGTTATGTATGTGTTTTTGATTGCCGTATTCGGATGGGTGTTTCGTGATGGATTTGAATTTGGGAACTTTATGATCAAAGGATGGGGCGAACTTACAGGTTTGCAAGGATACGTTCACGACAGTACTGTGGCATTATTGGCTGTTTTGCTTTTATTTATACTGCCTGCTGGCAACAATAAAAAATTAATGGAATGGAAGGATGCCAGTCAAATTCCGTGGGGAGTATTAGTGATAGTAGGTGGAGGCTATGCATTAGCCGAAAGTTTTAAAGTTACCGGTTTGGCCGATTGGTTAGGGCAATTGCTGTTGTTTGTTAATAACTTTTCGCCACTTGTTGTTCTGATAATCGTAGTGGTATTTATCTCGTTTTTCACAGAGCTGAACCCCAATACAGCTACGGTGAATATATTTTTACCTGTGTTGGCAAGTTTGGCTATAGTAAGTAACACAAACCCGCTACTGTTAATGATTCCGGCTACCGTAGCGTCATCCTTCGCTTTTATGATGCCTGCCGGAACCGGGCCAAATACAATAGCTTTTGCAAGCGAACGATTGACAATTTCCGAAATGGCTAAAAGCGGATTAGGAATTAAATTTATTTCTTTGGTAATTCTTATCCTCTTGCTTTATTTTATAATTATGCCTTCGCTCAACCTGCAAACAACATTACCTGATTGGGCAAAATAATTCTGATAAATATAGAAACTGTATGAAAAATCAACTTGGCACTGCTGGAAATAAAGGAGATAAAGTACGCTCGGATTGTTTTGTCTCACTCGAAGTAACACCATCGGGCGGGCTGCAAATTGAGCTGACATCCAAAGTAAAAACATTGTATGGCGAATCAATAATTACACTTTGCAAGGAGATACTCGTTTTTTTTGGAATCGAAAATGCAATGCTGATAATCGATGACAAAGGTGCACTCCCCTTTGTGATTTCCGCCCGAATGGAAGCTGCCATAAAACAATTAATTTATTCTGAAAAGGAGTTTTTGCCCGAAATGCTTCCCGAAAATGTGTATTCCACTACCCGCCATCAACATCGAATTTCGCGCTTATACCTTCCGGGCAACACGCCAAGTTTAATGCTGAATGCGGGGATTCATGCTCCAAATGCAATTATTCTCGATTTAGAAGATGCTGTAGCTATAAATAAAAAAGCGGAGGCGCGTTTTTTAGTTCGAAATGCGTTAAGAAGCATTGATTTTTCGGGAGTTGAGCGCATGGTTCGCATCAATCAGCTTCCTGCGGGTTTTGATGATTTGGAATTTTTGCTACCACACAACGTAAACCTGATTTTGGTGCCCAAATGCGAAAGTGCCATTCAAATTCATCAAATAAATAAAAAAATAGCTGCTTTACAAACACAAAAACAAATGTTTCGCACGGTTTGGTTAATGCCTATAATTGAAAGTGCAATGGGTGTAATGAAAGCCTTGGAAATAGCACAATCGGCTGAAAATGTAGTGGCAATGTGCATTGGATTAGAAGATTATACCGCCGATATTGGCGTGCAACGCACCAACAAAGGCAACGAATCGCTTTTTGCCCGTTGTCAGGTTATTAATGCTTGCAAAGCAGTTGGTATTCAGGCTATCGATTCGGTGTTTTCGGACATTACCGATATGGAAGCGTTGAAACAAAATGTACTGCAATCAAAGGCACTTGGGTTCGAAGGAATGGGATGCATTCACCCTCGTCAAATTAGAGTTATTCATGATAATTTTGCACCTACCCACCACGAAATTGAATATGCTCAAAAAATTGTAAGTGCTTATTTTTATGCCATCGAAAATGGATTGGGCGTTGTATCGTTGGGCACAAAAATGATTGATGCCCCTGTGGTAAAAAGAGCCCAAAAAACCATAGAATTGGCAAAAAGTATGGACTTTTTTTTTGAAAATCAATAAATTTGGGCTAAAATATTAAAAACATGAAAAACAACAATAATTTTGTTTTTAACGCCATTGGAAGGAAAATACCCACCAATGTAAACGGAAAAACGGTTATCCCTTTTATGGGTATTGGCAAGTATTTACCCGAAGGAAATAAACATACTTCTCCAATTTCGACTTGTGCTAATTTTCCGTCCGATGGAAATAAGTTACTACCCACGCTTAAGGATTCACTTATTAAAGCAGGTTTAAAAAGCGGTATGACCATAAGCACCCATCATCATTTCCGAAATGGGGACATAATTGCTAATCAAATTTTCGATATGGCTTCGGAACTTGGCGTGAAAGACCTCATTTGGTTTCCATCGGCATCATTCGAATGTCATGCTTATTTGATTAAGTATTTGGAAAATGGAACGATTCATCACATCGAAGGGAGTATGAATGGTTCACTTGGGCGTTTTGCGTCAGATGGTTTGATGAAAGGCTGCGGCGTGCTGCGTTCGCATGGCGGACGTTACCAGAGTGTGCAAGATGGCGAAGTTCATATTGATATTGCTGTAATAGCTGCTCCCACTGCCGATAGTTTTGGTAATGCAAACGGCATTGACGGACCAGCTGCTTGCGGGTCGTTGGGCTTTGCGCTTGCCGATTCGGAGTTTGCCGATAAAGTAATAATAGTTACCGACAATTTAGTGGTTTTTCCTTGTATTCCGTGGCAAATACAGGGTAACAATGTAGATTATGTGGTGCAGGTAGAAAAAGTTGGCTTGCCCGAAAAAATTGTGTCCGGTACAACCGAAATAACAAAAAGCCCCGATCGTTTGTTTCTGGCTGAACTCACTGCCAAATTTTGTGAAGCAGCCGAAATTATAAAAAATGGTTTTTCGTTTCAGAGCGGTGCCGGAGGTATTTCGCTTGCTGTTGGAAATTATTTCAAAGAAATAATGGTTAAAAATGGTATCAAGGCTCGATTTGCGCGCGGAGGAAGCAATAAATACTTGGTTTCGATGCTCGAAGCAGGGCTCGTTGATTATATATTAGATGGACAAACTTTTGATTTGGAGGGCGTACGGTCGATGCGTGAAAATCCTAACCATGTGTGGACAAGTCCGTTTACAAGCTATAATTACCATAGTAAAGGAAATTTTGCAAGTCAGGTGGACGTGGTTATTCTGGGCGCAACCGAAATTGATGTGAATTTTAATGCCAATGTAGTTACTCATTCTGATGGTTATTTACTTCATGGAATTGGCGGCTGGCAAAATTGTTTGTTCTCAAAAACAGTAATTTTAACTGTTCCGCTTTTCAGAGATAGAATCCCTGTAATTAAAGATGAAGTTACAACAATTTGCGGACCCGGCGAATTGATAGATGTTGTAATAACCGAACGGGGAATAGCGATAAATCCTTTACGGGTAGATTTGATAGAAAAAACAAAAGATTCGGGGCTGCCAATCGTTTCGATGACAGAACTGAAAGAAATGGCTGAAAAAATTTGTGGTATTCCATCGAAGCCCAAATTTGGAAATAAACCTATAGCCATTGTAAAATGGGTTGATGGTACGGTAATTGATACCGTTTGGGGGGTAGATGAAAGTTAATTGAAAATTATTCCCCCAAAATCAGTAATAGATCAAGGAGTTTCGAAATATTTATGACTTTCAACTTGTAAATACAGAAATAAACCTGCACAGGCATCTTCTAATAATTCTATTACATTTTCGAAACCCTGGCCGCCACCATAGTATGGGTCGGGAATGTGGGTTGCCTGTTTGTAGCGACAAAAATCAACCATGCGGTCAATTTTGTTGACTTCTTCAATAGTCAGGGCTTTGTCTTTTAACGCTGCAATGTTTTGATCGTCCATGCCAATAATCATATCAAAATTATCGAAGTCGGAACTTGTAAAAGGGCGAGAGCGATGTGTAAGCCTGTAACCTCTTTTTTCTGCAAAAAAACGCATTCTGCTATCGGGTAATTCGCCTTTGTGGTATGCAATCATTCCGGCTGAATCAATTTCGAACTGTGATGATAAACCATTTTTTGCAACAATCCTTTGAAAGACTGCTTCGGCCATGGGTGAGCGGCATATATTTCCCAAACAAACAAAAAGGATGGATTTTGTATTCATATAAAAATGCCTCCTCAATACCTTTATGGAGTTTTGGAGGCAGTATTTAAAATTTTTTGTAAAACTATTTTCAAAAAAAATTAAATTGATAAAATCTGAAGAACGCCCAGCAGATTTTCGTTTACGGGTTTATCGTCTTTAATGGCTTTGGTAAAAGGCACATGAACAATTTCGTTGTTTACAATGCCAATCATTATACTCCGTTGTTCGTCAAGCAGCGCATCGATGGCTGCAACTCCCATCCGGCTGGCAATTATTCTATCGTAAGCCGAAGGAGAACCACCGCGCTGAATATGACCAAGAATCGTAACTCGTACATCATATTCGGGATGTTCTTTGTGCATACGTGCAGCCAAACCGTTTGCCCCACCGGTTATTTCACTTTCGGCAACAATTACAATACTACTGTTTTTCGATTTTCGGAAACCATTTTTAATTAGTTCTTCTAATTGGTCTACTTTGGTTTCACGTTCGGGAATGATAGCCGCTTCGGCTCCAGATGCCAGCGCACTGTTCAGTGCCAAAAATCCGGCATCGCGTCCCATCACTTCAATAAAAAAAAGACGTTCGTGCGAAGTAGCTGTATCCCTGATTTTATCTACTGCATGGATTATTGTGTTCAGCGCGGTGTCGAAACCGATGGTTGAGTCGGTGCCGTATAAATCATTGTCGATAGTTCCGGGTAATCCAATAATAGGGACATTAAATTCTTGAGCAAAAATGCGTGCTCCGGTAAAAGTGCCATCACCGCCAATCACCACCAACGCATCAATTTCTTCTTTTACCATGGTTTGGTAAGCAATCTTACGTCCTTCGATGGTTTTAAACTCTTCACATCGGGCTGTTTTGAGTATCGTTCCGCCCTGTTGTATTATATTGCTTACATTTTGGGTCTGAAATTCTTTTATTTCTCCTGTTATCAACCCTTTATATCCGCGATAAATTGCTTTTACACGAATATTGTTGAAAATTGCAGATCGTGTAACCGAACGGATAGCTGCATTCATACCGGGTGCATCACCTCCCGATGTTAATAAGCCGATACATTTAATTCCATAAGTCATATTGTTATAAAAATTTAGTTGATAATTTTACACCTTTATTTTGAAAAAATTAAACATATTACTTAAGAATTCAACCTGTATAATATTCATTTTCTTTTAACATTCCGGATAATTTCGCAGCTACTTCTTCCATCAACCAGCGTGGTGTGGAAGTAGCCCCACAGATTCCTATGCTTTTTGTTAAGTCAAGATTTAAATCCAAAACTTCGTCGGCAGTTGAAATCAGAAATGTATTTTTATTGGTTTTCTTTGAATGTTCATACAAAACCTTTCCGTTAGAACTTTTCTTGCCGCTGACAAAAATTATAATATCTTTTTGTTGTGCAAATGTAGTAATATTTGGAATTCTATTGGCAACCTGACGGCAAATTGTATCAGAAAATTCAAAGTTATTTTTGTTTTCAATTCTATTTGTAACAGTATTTACTAAATTATTAAATCCTTCGAGCGATTTAGTTGTTTGCGAAAAAAGGATTATATTTTTTGTGAAATCAATTTTGTTCAAATTCGATTCATTGTCGATAACTATTGCATGGTCATTAATTTGTCCCATCAATCCGTTCACTTCGGCATGTCCTGTTTCGCCATAAATCACAATCTGTGTATCTTCGGTGGGTGCGGTATCGTAAGCCTTTTTTATCCTCGACTGGAGTTTGAGTACCACCGGACACGAAGCATCGATTAATGTAATGTTATTTTCTTTGGCAATCTGATAGGTGAGAGGAGGTTCGCCGTGAGCACGCAACAAAACATTTGCGTTTTTTAGTTTTGAAAATTGTTCGTGATCTATTGTGATTAATCCCAAATTTTCTAATCGGTTTATTTCCTGCCCGTTATGAACAATGTCGCCTAAGCAATACAATGTGCCGCCTTTGGCTAATTCTTCTTCGGCTTTTTTTATGGCATTTACAACTCCGAAACAAAATCCGGATTTTTTATCAATTTCAATATTTAACATCTTTACATTTACTATTTAAACAGTTGCTATTTACAATTTCAGTTATTGCCCGAAACAAAATTTTTATTAATATGGGAAATGGCACATCTGAATATGTAAATCAATCTAACGTTTTTTCGGCAAATAATGTTCGCAAAATTTCTTGTTGTTGCTGGGGTGTTAGCGAGGAGTTGTCGATAATTATGGCATCCTTTGCTTTTCGGAGTGGACTTTCAGCACGGTTTTGATCGCGATCATCGCGTTCTTTTACATTGGTCAGAACATCATTGTAATTAACAACTTCCCCTTTGGCAATCATTTCATCCATGCGGCGTTGAGCACGTATTTCGGGAGAAGCGGTCAGGAAAATTTTTAATTCGGCTTCAGGAAAAACCACCGTGCCTATATCTCTTCCGTCCATAACTATTCCTTTGTGTTGTCCCATTATTTGTTGCTGATGCACTAATTCGAGACGCACAAAACCCAATGTACTCACGCGGCTCGCTCCGTTTGCCACTTCAAGTGAGCGTATCTGATTTTCTACATTTTCGCCATTCAGGTAAATTTCATTTTCGCCTTGATTATTTGTTTTGAATTCAAGATTCATGGAAGAAATATGTTTTTCAATCTGTTTTTCATTTATTTGTGAGTCTGTCATCCAGCCATTGCGGATACAAAATAGCGAAACCGCCCGATACATGGCTCCGGTATCAACATATATATAACCGGTTTCGTGTGCCAGTTCTTTTGCCATTGTGCTTTTGCCGCACGATGAAAACCCATCTATTGCAACGATAATTTTTTTCATGTATAATAACAATGGTTCGTTATAAAAATGCATATTATATTTATAATCAATAGTTTAACCATGTATAATTGTATTACTAGAATATATTCTTTTTAAAACAGTAAAAGCAATGCCACAAAGATTTAAACGCCTTATAATCAAAATGAAGAAAAAGAACGCAAAGACAAAACCTTTCAGTTTTTCTTTGCGGCTTAGCGACTTAGCGTTCAAAAAATCTTATTTTATAACGAACCATTGAAATAAAAAATCAGTAAAATAAAAAGTATTCCCAAACCAACCAATCAACCAACCAACCAATCAAAGTCTAAATTCGTTTAAACCGGTACTTAACGAAAATTGGTATGCGTAATTACCCACCTGATACTGGCTCATGCCAAATCCCACCTGGAATTTATATAATTTAATTCCACCGCCAACCGAAAATCCGGCCAAGCTTTTAAATCCATTCATGCTAAGCTCCTGATGGCGGCGATGATTGTAAGATGCAGCAATATAAAAACTTTTATTGGGTACAAATTCAACTCCAATAACCGAATGCCGAAAAGCCATATCGATAAAACTTATGTTACTTTGGCGGGTAGCCGCTGTTTTAATTCCCGATTGGTTGGCTAACAGATAATTCAGATCCCAGCGCTGCAAATTATGAAGATTAAGTGAGAAGCGAAAAGGAGCATGTGCCAGTTTTTTTGTAATCCCCAATTGAATATTTAGAGGTAATGATTCGTAATGTTGACCATTTTCATCGGAGTAATACCCCTTTAACTGAGTTCCGATATTTTTGACAACTAAACCTGCTGAGAAAAGATGTAATGGATCGTTATAACTTATACCCGCATCCAAAGCTATCCCAAAACTCGAATAACGTTCATAAGCTGAGTAAATTGGTTTTAAAGTTCCTCCAATTGTAATTTTATCGGTCAGCGGACGTGCATAAATTATGTTGATTGCCATATCTTTTGCCGTAAATTCTCCTAATACTTCATTAAACTCGTTAGTTTCTTTAAAAATTCCAAAATCGACATATTGAATTCCGATGGCAAAAAAGTTCTTTTTATCTAAATTCAGCGCATACATTGCCGAGCCAAACTGAATGTCGGCAAGATAATTTGCCATATTGAGCCCGATTACATTGCTTGTTTCGGTTGTAAGCAATGCCGGATTTTGAAATGCAAAATTAATATCGTTGTCATTGTTTGAAACATTGGTGCCACCCAATGCAGCTAAACGTGACGATACAGGTAATTCGAGAAACTGATATACGCCCTTACCTGCTTGCGAAAATAATTGATTATAAAAAAGGATAAGAGATATTACTAAAATATGCTTTTTAAACATTGATTTAACCGGTTTATTAATTAAATGGTATTTTTTTTAAAATTATCTTCTGTTTTTTGAAAAAAACTCCCAAAGATACATTATTTTTGTACACATTATTGAATGTGCATGTTTTATTAAATCATAAAACGCAAAAAACAAAGAAAATTATATTTAAACGGGTGAAATAATTGGATATTTTTAAAGGTTATGAATGAATAATAAAAAAAATGGTCTAATTAAATGAACTTTAAAAAAAATATATTACATTTGCCCATCAGAAAAATAATAAATTTACAACATAATTATGGACTTAAAAAAATCTCCAAATGCTACTCTTGAAGATAAAAAATTCCTTTATCTGCTAATGGGTCTTGTTATGGTTTTGTCATTGTTTTACATTGGATTAGAATGGACAAAATCTGTAACTGTTTATGATATTACCGATGCAGCCGGATTAGTGGAAGAACAAATTGAAATTATTCAAACTGCGCCCGAGTTGCCTCCACCGCCTCCACCGCCTGCACCCGAAATAGTGGAGATATTAAATGTGGTTGAAAATGATGTGGAAGTTGCCGAAATAAAAATCAACACAGAAGATGACAAAGACAAAGGAGTTGTAATAATAGGTCCT
Source organism: Paludibacter sp. (assembly GCA_030653695.1). Classification (GTDB taxonomy): domain Bacteria; phylum Bacteroidota; class Bacteroidia; order Bacteroidales; family Paludibacteraceae; genus Paludibacter. The sequence goes on from JAURYY010000247.1 coordinate 39,753, forward strand.
GTTTCAACCGGTCCTGCCATCGAAGAAGAAGACAATGTTGTATTTCAGGTTGTAGAAACTATGCCATCCTTCCCCGGAGGAGATGCGGCTTTGTTTAAGTTTTTGAACGACAACGTTAAATATCCGGTTATTGCTCAGGAAAACGGAATTCAAGGTCGTGTAATTTGTCAGTTCGTTGTTAACCGCGATGGTTCAATCGTTGATGTCGAAGTGGTTCGTAGTGTTGACCCGAGTTTAGATAAGGAAGCTATTCGTGTAATTAAATCGATGCCTAACTGGTCGCCGGGTAAGCAACGCGGAAAATCAGTACGTGTAAAATATACGCTGCCGGTTAACTTCAGACTTCAATAAAAAACAGTCTTTATAAAAATAATGAGTCGATTGTACCAACGGTCAATCGGACAAAAAAATAAAAAACCGTTTGGTGTATTCCAAGCGGTTTTTTCAGATAAATTATGCAAACAGAAATATATCAGGAAAAAGCAGTTTTGGTTGGATTAATCACTCAGCATCAAAACGAGGAGCGTGCAAGGGAATATCTCGATGAATTAGCGTTTCTGGCTGATACTGCCGGGGCAATACCCGAAAAGTTGTTTTTCCAGCGGGTAGAATACGCAAATCCGAAAACTTTTGTTGGACCCGGGAAACTTCAGGAAATCAAAACTTATGTTGAAGAAAATGACATTGGATTAGTGATTTTCGATGATGAACTGACCCCCAAGCAACTTCGGAATATAGAACGCGAGTTGAATGTTTTGATTCTCGACCGCACCAATCTTATTCTCGATATTTTTGCCAAACGTGCGCAAACAGCCAATGCCAAAACGCAGGTTGAACTGGCTCAACTCCAATATATGTTGCCGCGCTTGACACGCCTGTGGACTCACCTTGAACGGCAGCAAGGTGGTATTGGGATGCGCGGACCGGGTGAAACTCAGATTGAAACCGACCGCAGAATTATCCTTACTAAAATTTCGTTGCTAAAGCAAAATCTGAAAGATATTGATCAGCAAATGTCGACACAACGAAAAAACCGCGGAAAAATGGTGCGTGTGGCATTGGTTGGTTATACCAATGTAGGCAAATCTACTTTGATGAATTTATTAAGCAAATCGGATGTGTTTGCCGAGAACAAGCTTTTTGCAACTCTTGACACCACCGTTCGCAAAGTAATTATCGACAATTTGCCATTTCTGTTGTCCGATACCGTTGGTTTTATCCGCAAATTACCACATCATTTGGTTCAATCGTTTAAATCTACGCTCGATGAAGTTCGCGAAGCTGATTTATTAATCCATATTATTGATGTGTCGCATCCAAATTTTGAAGAACAAATTGAAGTAGTGCAGCAAACGCTCAAAGAAATTGATCCAAAAGAAAAACCAACGATTTTAGTTTTTAATAAAATTGATGTTTTTTCGCATATACCGAAAGATGATGATGATTTGTTGCCCGTAAAACGTGAGAATCTCACGCTTGAAGAATTGAAAAATACATGGATGTCGAAAATGCACGACAATTGTATTTTTATTTCGGCACGCGAAAAGCAAAATATCGAGCAGCTGAAAGCATTGATGTATGAAAGAATTAAAGCGATACACGTAGAACGTTATCCATATAACGATTTTTTATTTCAGAAATATGAAGAGTAGTCAGATTAGATAGCACAAATTCGTTAATATTTGTGGAGATTTTTTCTCTCAGCCAAAAAAAGAGTAATTATTCAACCTTTAAACAAAAACTGTTACAATTTATGACAAATTACCGCCCACTTACCGAAAAGGAAATAGCCACACTGACCGTATATGGTTGCACCGCCGAAAAATGGACTAACGTGGAAGTTGTTGAAGAATTCACACCCAATTTCATATCCAATGTTCATTTCTCGGGAAATGTAAAATTGGGATTTTATAGAAAAATTATCGACCTACCCGGAGGATTGAAAAAACATGCCGGAATCAATAATTGTTGTCTGCACAATTGTTCGGTTGGGAACGATGTTTTTATTGATAAAATAGACAACTACATTGCCAATTATAAAATTGACGATGGCGCGTATATCGAAAACGTGAATCTGATTTTAGTAGATGGAGAATCTACATTCGGAAATGGGGTAAAAGTACCTGTTATGAACGAAGGAGGAGGACGGGAAATTCCGATTTTTGATAATTTATCGGCTCCGTTGGCGTATATTCTGACACTTTATCGTCATCGTCCACTGCTCATTCAAAATCTTCAAAAAGAGATAGATGACTATGCAAAATCGAAATTATCGTCAGTAGGTTATATTGGGAAAAACGTACGAATAGTAAATTGCGGAAGTCTGAAAAACGTTCGCGTTGGAGATTGTGCTATTATCGAAGGAGCATCAATACTCGAAAATGGTTCAATTAATAGCAACCAATTTGCGCCTGTTATTATAGGTTCGGGAGTAAAATGTAATGATTTTATTCTTTCTTCGGGAGTCTCTGTAACCGACTCAACCTTAGTTTCGCGTTGTTTTATTGGTCAGGGTTGCATTCTGGGAAAACATTATTCTGCCCTCGATTCGCTTTTCTTTTCGAACTGTCAGGGCATGCATGGCGAGGCAACAGCCATTTTTGCAGGTCCTTACACGGTTTCGCATCATAAATCCACGCTGCTCATTGCAGGTATGTTTTCATTTCTGAATGCCGGAAGCGGATCGAACCAAAGTAATCACATGTATAAATTGGGACCTATTCATCAAGGTTTGTGCGAACGGGGATCCAAAACCACCAGTGATTCATATTTGCTTTGGCCTGCCAAAATTGGTGCTTTCACCTTAGTTATGGGGCGGCACTATAAACATTCCGATACTTCCGATTTGCCATTTTCGTATTTAATTGAAAATGCTACCGATAGTTTCTTAGTTCCGGGTGTAAACTTGCGAAGTGTGGGAACGATACGGGATGCGCAAAAATGGCCCAAACGCGATAATCGGAAAGACATGCATAAATTAGATCCGATCAATTTCAATTTACTTAGTCCTTATACTATTTCGAAAATGATGAAAGGTATTGATGTACTTAAAAATCTTCAGAAAATTGCAGGTGAAACAACCGATGTTTATTCTTTTCAAAATTGCAGTATCAAGAACTCATCGTTGAATAAAGGTATTGAGTTTTACACAATAGCGATTAACAAATTTCTGGGTAATTCCTTAATCAGCCGACTTAAGGAAACAAATTTTAAAAATATTGATGAGGTTAGAGCCCGGTTGAAACCCGATACAGAAAAAGGATTGGGCGAGTGGATTGATTTGTCGGGATTAATCGCTCCGAAAATTGAAATTGAAAAATTGTTGGGCGACATTGAAAATAACAAGTTCGGATTAGATAGCATTCAACAGGAATTTGAAGTCATGCACAATCAGTATTATAACTACGAATGGACTTGGGCAATCAGCAAACTCGAACAATATTGGAGAAAATCCGTAGATGAAGTTAATTACGAAGATATTTTCAATATGGTGGAGTTGTGGAAAGAATCGGTCGTAAAACTCGACAAATTAATTTACGCCGATGCCAAAAAGGAATTTAATTTGAATGCAAAAACCGGCTTTGGAGTTGATGGAGATGAAGCACAAAAGCATCAGGATTTTGAGTCGGTGCGCGGAAGTTTCGAAAGTAATCCATTTGTAATAGAAGTGCTTAACCACATTAAACAAAAAACAGCATTGGGAAATGAATTGATCGAAAGGCTTGAAGTTTTACGTTAATTGCTTCGCTGTTAATTGCTTCGCGTATTTTTTTATTTTCAAATGAATTTTATAAACTCAAATCATCAATCATCCAACCGACAATGGGGCATGCCCCATTGCTAAATACAAAACAACAATGAACAACTTTAATTTTTATAGTCCTACATTTTTCGTTTTCGGAAAAGAGCGCGAGAATGAAACAGGAAAACTCGTGAAACGCTTCGGTGGAACAAAAGTGTTAATTCACTATGGAAGTGGGTCGGTAGTGAAAAGCGGTTTGCTCGATCGTGTTAAAAAATCGCTTTCAGATGCTGGTATTTGGTTTGCCGAATTAGGCGGGGTAGTTCCAAATCCGCGCAGTGGTTTAGTGTACAAAGGAATAGAAATTAGCAAAAATGAAAATATTGATTTTATTCTCGCTGTTGGCGGTGGAAGTGTTATCGATTCGGCCAAAGCCATTGCACTTGGTACACTTTACGACGGGGATTTCTGGGATTTTTACTGCGGAAAGCGCATTGAAAAAGCGTTACCCGTAGGTACAATACTTACGCTTACCGCTGCCGGAAGCGAAGGGTCGATGGGAACAGTGATCACCCATGAAAATGGCATGCTCAAACGTGCAGCCAATCACGATGTGTTGCGACCGGCTTTTTCTATACTTAATCCCGAATTAACCTGCCCGTTACCACCTTATCAAACCGCTTGCGGTGCTGTTGATATGATGGCGCACGTGATGGAGCGTTATTTTACCAATACACAAAATGTGGAAATTACCGACCGGCTGTGCGAAGGAATTCTGCTGTCAATTATCAACGAAGCCCCCAAAGTCATGTCCAATCCGGATGATTATGATGCGCGTGCCAATCTGATGTGGGCGGGTATGGTGGCGCATAACGATACCTGTGGCGTAGGACGCGAAAGCGACTGGGCGAGCCACCAAATGGAACACGAACTTTCGGGATTGTACGATGTGGCACACGGAGCCGGATTGGCGGTTATGTTTCCGGCATGGATGAAATATGTATTGCAGCAGGATGTTATGCGTTTTGCCCAATTCGCGGTGCGTGTGTGGGGTTGCGAAATGGATTTTCAGAACCCCGAAAAAACAGCACTGCAAGGTATTGAGCGATATGAACAATTTGTAAGTTCACTCGGAATGCCGATTCGCTTTGCCCAACTTGGTGCGAAAGCCGAAGATATACCCACCTTGGTAAAAACTGCCGGATTGGGCGAAAACACTATGGGTAGTTTTGTGAAATTGACTGAAGAGGATATCAGGAAAATTTATGAATTGGCAGTTTAACAGAATGGCATTTCAATTTCAGTTGATTCGTAAATTAGTCTATTTGTTGTACAGTTAATCAATCATTTTATTAACATGGCTTTGTTTCAAAACTCAGTATTAACAAAATATTTTAACGCACAAAACAAGCATATTCTTGTTGAAAGTTGGAACGTTTACAAGTCTCATTTCCTCAATGTTGAAATTCAGGATAATATTCGAAATAGTAAGGAGGAAGAATATCAAGGCGAATTTCTGATTGACTTATTCGTAAATGTGTTAGGTTATACTAAAAAACCAAACACTAATTTCAATTTAACAACTGAGCTTAAAAATGAGAAAGACAACAAAAAAGCGGATGGCGGAATTATCATAAACGACAAAGTCATTGGAATTATCGAACTTAAAGGCACTAAAACAACAGATTTACAAAAAATAGAAGAACAGGCATTTGCCTATAAAAACAATCAAAAAGATTGCACTTACGTAATTACTTCGAACTTTGAAAAGTTACGTTTTTATATTGACAATGCTATTGAAAAAATCAACGTAATAAATTATTTTGATGGAATATACATGATAAAAGTTTATTATAAAGATGCAAGTATAGGTTTTCAGAAATTTGTTAAAATTTAAATATCCTATTGTAGTTCATTGGTTATTAGAAAAAGTTTTTATCTAGCGTATCGGTGTAGTTGTTGCCAAACCTCAGGTTTTGATAAACAGAGCTTTCCTTTTAACTATGACATTGGCTGAGACTTCGCAGAACATATCGGATTGTACAAATTATACGTATGCTACTTAATCAGGTTGAGCAGTTTGTAAAGACCAACCGCCACCTGCCCGAAATACCTTCGGCTGCCGAAGTTGCGAAAAACGGTATGAATATGGGTGAAATGCAAAATAAATTGCTGTTGAAAATTGAAGAACTGACGCTGTATGTGATAGAGCAGCAAAAGCAGATTAATAAATTGAAACAGGAGTTGAATAAATAGCTGTTTATGCTTTCTATCTGTTGGTTAGTTAATCAACAGATAGATTATTTAAAGATACCTGGTTATCTGCTTAGAACAAGTGTTTATTTTTGAAATAAAGTTTATTTCAAAAACTGTCTTAAATTAAGCATAGAAGGCATTACTGATTAATAAGGAATATTTTTTAACATTAAGTGAATAAGATACTTAGCTATATT
>JAURYY010000312.1 GCA_030653695.1 Paludibacter sp.
ATTATTTGCTACAATACAATAGCTATAAAGTTTTATTACAATTTATTAAATAATTATATTATTTGCTACGTAGCAAATATATATCGGCTGAAAACTCTATCGTTCCTCATTTTTTGCATTTAAAACCCGATGTATGCCTACTGATGAATTAGTCAAACTTGTGAAAGATGTTTAAAAATAAAGCGCATCAAAAAAATGTATTTTTGACACGCTTCACAATATAATGATTTGCGAAATACTTATTTAGCAGGCTGTTGAGGTTGCCGGGTTTGTTCCTGTTGAGGATTTTCGCCAAATCCTGGTGCAACTACTCCGGGTTCTGCCTGTTTCGTATTTTGATATTGTTCCCTGATTTCTGATTCGTTTGAAGCGACATCTTTTTTGTTTACAGGCACAGTTGCAATTGAAAACAACAGTACAATTCCCACTAAAGTCCAAGTTGCTTTTTCGAGAAAATCAGTAGTTTTGCGAACACCCATAATTTGGTTTGATGATGAAAAACCAGCTGCAAGACCACCACCTTTTGAATTTTGAACTAAAACCAATAACGTCAACAAAACTGATGCAATAACTATCAAAATTGTGAATAAAATGTACATAATAAGTTTATTTTTTTGTGTTTGCGATTACTTTTTCTAAAAATCGAATTTGGTCTGCAAAGTAAACACTTTTTTTTGGAATTATCAAATTTAATTTCCTCAATATTTCAATCGCTTCGGTGTATTTTTGTTCATGTATAAGTTTTTTGGCATAAGCTTCGGTCACATCCTCATTTTTAATTGTTTCTGAGAAATAATCAGGAAGAGCCATTTCGACTTTTGAAGTGAATTTTGAAGAACTTTCGGTATTATTTTTAGTAGTTTGAGCTTCATCGACTACCATTTTCCTTGCATTTTTTAATCTTTCGGCCAAATTTTTCAATGAAGTGCGGCTGTCTCCTTCTTCAGCCTCTGCATTTTCTAATAAATCGAAATAATTTCCGGCATATTTCGGAATTCTTTCGTGGCGGCTTGTCTGGTCAGTCAGTTTTTTTTCAGGAAACAAATAATAATACAACCATCGCTTATCCGAACAATAAACTGCAGATAATTTAATATACTTCGGAGCTTGAATATTATGTGAAACTTGCAACGCTTTAGCATGCAGATACTTTGGATGCGCAAAAAAGGGAAATAAATCAATCAATTCTTTTAATTCTGAAACATGTGAACTTCCCACTTTCTCAGGATGATGAATGAGCGTTATGAATTCTTCGTGTGTCATTATTTTTAAAGTTTCAAATTGAATTTATAACAAATAATAAAGGTCAAATCTAACTTCAACTTTCAATTTTGTATAGAATTGAAACATCTTTGTTCTTTGTCCCGATAGCTATCAGTGATTTTTTTAAAGCATTAAAAAGTTGTTTTCATCATTTTAAATACCTGATATTCATTTTGCAAAAAGAAATAAAACTAAAATTATATCTGGCGGAACAACTTTAAGTACGATTTCTTATGATATTGTGTTTCTTGAAATTAGCATTTTTAAAAATTCAAAATTAATAAATTGTCAATATCTGTCCGCCACTTAATAATAGACTTTAATCTGATTATATATCTGGTAATGTGATATATATATAATTATTTACTAAATTGAATATCCCAAATAAAATCACTGATAGCTATCGGGATGGCTTTTGGCTCTTTTATTATCTATTTACCATTTTGCGACAGTGTCATTATAAATCATGTCCGTAATTTCTTCAATTATTTCTTTTAATAATTCATCCACCACAGTGGTTAACATTATGTTACTGTCGAAAGTACGATAAGCGGTATATTTTTTTTCAAAATCATCTTCAGGATTTTTCTTATTCGTAAACCGAACATTGATAGTTAAAGTTAATTTAGTTTGCGAAGCATAAGTATCGGCACTAATGGCCATTGGTGTTAACTGATAACTGGTAATTTCGCCCTCAATATCCAAATCACCTCCTTTTTTCAACAGTTGCAGTCTGGTTTGTTTAGCATAAGTATCTCTTAACTTTTCTGAAAACTCTTGCGATAAAGGTGGATATACTAACTCTGCAGTATTGGGAAAATCAGTGATTGATACTGATTTGGTTTTCGAATAATCAATGGATGCTCCATTAAATTTATAAGAAATAGTACAACCTGAAGTACCAAAAACAAATAAAAACAGCAAAACAAACAACTTATAACTTGTAATTTGTAACTTATTCAATACCATATTCCCTAATTTTACGATACAGTGTACGTTCAGATATTTTCAACTCATCAGCAGCAGCTTTTCTTTTTCCTTTATGTTTATCAAGGGTAGTTTTAATCATTTGCCGTTCCATATCTTCAAGACTCAATGGTTTGGTAATGATTTCCTCAACATGATATTCCTCTTCATCCTCAATGACTTCAATATCATCAATATTTTTATTTTTTTGCTTTTCTCTGCTAATATTTATAAACTCATTATTATTCACTTGTGCAGACAATAACGTATCAGAATGACTTATAAAATTTGACTTAAAATGAATATCAGCTTGTTGATTTACTGATGATTGACCTGTAATAATATCATTTACCAATTTTTTCATATCATTCATATCCTTTTTCATATCAAATAATACCTGATAAAGAATTTCTCTTTCACTGTTGAACGATT
>JAURYY010000313.1 GCA_030653695.1 Paludibacter sp.
TAATGACTATCGGGTTTTGCACCCAACATTCGTTTTCATGTTTATTTATAAGTGAAAATAATTGAAATTGATTTCCTAATGCTTTCTACACCGTAGGTGTAAGCTGTACATAACCCCCAGTTTTAACTGGGGGATAATGAATAAGCTAAATCAAAACCCCAGAGGGGTTTGCCATTATTTTTTATACTATTCTAATTTACAATATGATACACTATATATCAAGGGAACTCCTACAGAGTTCATACAGTATTTTCTTTGTTTTTCCCCCAGTTAAAACTGGGGTTTATGCACAGTAAACTCTTACAGAGTTTTTTATAATAACAATTTATTTGCAAACTTAATTCTGAGTTTACAAATATTTGTGTTACAAATATCTCGTTGGGTGTAAAACCCGATAGTCATTATATAAATATTTGGGCTCAATAATATTTTTGGTGGGTTAAAATTTTAATAATAATAGAACGGAGATTCTGCGAATTAGCACAGATTAATCTTCAATATAATAAATTGCATTATGAAGCAATTGAAATTTAATGCGGATTAATATTCTGATTATAAATCCTATAAAAAGCATTTAAAACCACTTCTTCACCGGAACATCATAACCTATGCCTTGCATATAATTGTAAGTAGCAAGCTTCAAACCTTTGCCATAGAAATCAAGATCAATTTCGGTTGGGGTAGTGAAAGGAATTTCGTTGTTGGCAAAAGAATTGGGTTGAGTTTGAAGTGATTTTGCACCAACACTTGCCGGGTTTATTCCCGAAGGACTGTGAATGGTCATGGCATACCGATGCCAAAAAGCGGATTGTAGCCATCCGTTGGCAAAGAGGTCGCGCACAACTTCCAATGATTCGATGGTTTCTTTGGTTGTTTCGGTGGGGAAACCATACATCAAATAAGCATGAGTCATAATGCCTGCTTCGGCAAGATTTTTCATGCTTTGGCGGGCAATTTCGATGGTAATTCCTTTGTTGATAAGTGCCAGTACACGGGGCGATGCCACTTCCAGACCGCCCGAAACGGCAATGCAACCCGATTGTGCCAACAAATAACAAAGTTCGGGTGTAAACGATTTCTCGAACCGGATATTTGTCCAGTAACTTATTACTAATTTTCGACGGATAATTTCTTCAGACAATTTTCGCAAGACGGCAGGCGATGCAGCTTCATCCACAAAGTGAAAACCACTTTGACCCGTTTGATGCATAATTTCTTCCATACGGTCAACTAATAATTCCACGGGAACTTTTTCGTACCTTCCGATATAGTCGAGCGACCCATCGCAAAAAGTACATTTTGCCCAGTAACAACCATGCGACAACATCATTTTATTCCAACGTCCGTTGCTCCACAATGCATGCATGGGGTTAGTAAGCTCAATGGTATTTATATAGTTGTTTCCGGTTAAACCATTGTAATTTAAAGTTCCCGTTTCGGCAAACTTAATATTCTCTTTACTGTCGAAATTCACACGTCGGATTTTGTTTTCATCGTCACGGTAAAGCGTACGAATCATTTCCTGACCTTGCAAAATACGCAGCAACGGCAGTTCGCCATCATCAAAAGTAAGAAAATCGGTATAATCAAAAAGTTTAGGGTCAGCAAGTTGGCGTAGTTCGGTATTCACATAACCCCCTCCCACGATAATTTTTATTTGAGGAAAATTATTTCGTAACCATTGAGCACAACGCAGCGCACTGTAAAGATTTCCGGGAAATGGAATGGTGAAACCTACATATTCAGGTTGTAAACGCTGAATTTTGCCCGCAAATATTTCAATCAACAATTTATCAATCAGAGAATATGGTTTTTCGAGTTCCTGTTGAAGTGGTTCAAAATCAGGCAAGTGTAGACAAAGCGATTCGGCATACCGAATCAACTCGAAATGCGGATCGATGGTTTTCTGAATCAAATCGCTGATATCTTTCAGAAATAGTGTGCAGAGATGCGTTGCCCGGTCGTGATTTCCAACTGTTCCGAAAGCCCATTCGAGATCTTCATCGGAAGGAAAGCGTTTACTTGCAGTCCAGAAATCGGTGTTGCTGAAACGTACAGCCTGAGTACTGTCTCTGCCCGCCAAAAATTGCATAACCGGTTCAATAGTTTGCAAATAAAAATCAGCCTGTTGCAGCATTATTTTATGTGCTTTTGATAATCCATTTTTTGTAGCAATACTTTCAAAAATTTCAGTAAGATGAACTTTAGAGAAAATTTTTTTCGTTAATTCAATACTTAAATCCGATTGTGCCGCGTCAATTCCGCGCGATAGCAAAAAACCAAGCAACTGAGCTGTAGCCGGGTAAGCGGTGTTAAGTTGAGTAAGTGGCGGAGTAATGAGCAGTATTTTCATTCGGATTATTTATTTTGACTCAATTCTAAAACGTGGTTGACAGTTTGTATATTCAAAAAAAAACACATTAGGATTCCATATTAATATCAATAGAACGCAGATCTACACAGATTTAACGGATAATCCCGATAGCGTTCGACTGAGCTCACGCCGAAGTCTATCGGGACGGAAAAAAATTCCGATAAATCGGAATGATTTTTCTTAAAAATCAATTGACAAAGTCAATTTTAAATCCGTTATTGAATATAAAAATCAGTGTAAATCAGCTTAATCCGTGTAAATCAGCGTTCTATTCTCTCTTGCTTTTTTAGCAAACAGTCTCTAAACCTAATAATAAACTATCAACCGTTTCTTTGAAAAGAACCAAGCATTTTAAATATTTATCAACTTTTAATGAGTGATGAGTATTAATTTTTTAGTAATTTTGTAAAAAAATCAGGTCAAAACAATTACCAAAACAAGAAGATATTACAAATGGTAAATTGCAAAAGACAAAATAGCAAGCAACTTTTATGTATTTATCAAATTATCACAGTCATTGTTCTTTTTGCGATGGTCGGAATTCCATGGAGGAATTTGTCAGTTCTGCCATTGCACAGGGCATCACGAAGTATGGGTTCTCATCCCACGCACCACTGCCTTTTCTTACCCAATGGACTATGCTTGAAGAGGATTTTTTAGATTATGAAAAGGAATTTTACAGATTGAAGGAGCTTTATTCAAATAAAATTGAACTGTTCTTGGGTTTGGAAATTGATTATATTGATGGATGTTCCGATATCGATAATGAATTTTTCAGCGACAAAAAGCTCGATTTCACAATTGGTTCGGTACATTATCTCGATAAAATTGCCGATAATCAGTATTGGACAATAGATGGATGTTTTAAAGAGTTTGATGATGGATTGAACCAGCTTTTTGGTGGAAATATCCATCGGGCAAGCAAACGGTTTTTTGAAGTTACAGGTTTAATGATTGAAAAAGGCGGGTTCGATATCGTGGGACATCTTGATAAAATCACTTATCACGGGTTGAAATACAAAGACTTCAAGTTGACTGACAAATGGTTTTTTGATCTTGTATCCGATATATTGCTATTGATTAAAGAGAAAAATCTTATTCTCGAAATAAACACAAAAGCGTTGACAGAGCACGGACTAACATTTCCGCATCAAATATTTTTTCCGTTGATTAATGAAATGAAAATTCCGGTTGTCGTTAATTCCGATTGTCATTATCTTACCCGTGTAATTGATGGATTTAAGCCAACATTCGAGGCACTTAAAAATGCCGGATTCAAAACTATGCAGCAATTATTCGACCGCAACTGGCGAGCTGTGGAATTTGATGATTGGAAAATATAGTTGGGAGGTCAGTTCCTGAAACCTCTTTTATTGCCAGTTAAAATAAAAGGTGTAAGAGTGGGTATCCTATTCAACACACTTATTAAATCGGGCAATATTGTTTGTTTATATTTTTCTGATAATAATTTTCTCCTTGTAAGCTGTCGAAATTTTTTCGATAAAATTTACAAAATCATTGTAAGTAGAGGTATCCCAACTTCCACTTTTCAAATAAATTTTTTGGTGCACTTCCGCAGTTTTTCCAACTATCTTAACTTCGGATATAAAGTATCCGAAAACACTCTCAATCTTAGTTTGTGGTGGAATTGTTTCTATTTCGTAACCATCGGGCAAAACAATCGAAATACTGTCTGAATCAACATAACCTGTATGTATAACAATATCATGAAGTCTTTTTGATTTTTTCAACCCTTTGTAAGTTGTTCTGAATGGGTTTACAGGCACAAAAAGCCGATTCCCGGTTTTAGTGCCATACAAAGGCGTTGTCCATGAATAATTTATAGTCAAACCGGGTAGGGCGCACTTATCTTCATTACTAACAATATTCCCAATTATAACACTGGGAAGTGTAATATCTTCGCGCAAATCATCAGTTTGTTCGGATGGTTTTTTTAGCGTGAACTGATTGTTGTTATCGTATATCTTCACTTTACATGTTTTTATGGTGTTTGCTTTTGCACTTCCATCTTCATTAACTACAATGCGGGCACTGAAACTTTCTATATTTAACGAATCCGGATAATCCGGTAGTTTTTGAACCTTGCCGCCTTCGGGAGTTATCACTAAGGCATCATGCCCCGAAATGTTGTTATGTACAAAACCAAAAGGAACACGTGGATTAGTACACTCGAGCCAAAGTGTGTCATTTGGAAGCGGAACCTGAAGTATAGCATGATTCATTTGATTCATGCTTGCATAATCGGGATAGAAAGACTTGATGGTTTTATCTGATTTTATGACCGCAAAATACGAGTTAATGCCAACGGCTGTCAACATGGCTTTCAGATAATTCGACAAGGCTTTACAATCGCCAAAACCGGTTTTACATACTTCCGAAGCGAGTATGGGTTGAAAGCCCCCAATCCCGAGCTGAATGCTCACATAGCGTGTTCTTTCCCCCAGATAATCGTATAAAATTTTCACCTTTTCACGATCTGTTTTGGCATCCCTTGTCAATTCCTTAATTTTTACTTTGGTTGCATCCGAAAGCAAATCTCTACCCTGAACCAATCCATATTCCCATAATCCAAGAGTTTGCCAGTCAGAAACCGTGCCTTTTACGTTATCAAACGAAAAATGAACAGGCCGAATGTACAACAGCGGAGCAAGGTTTTGTAAGTTTGGAGACAATATTTCCGATTCTATGGCTTTCAGATTTTCTACTTTCCATTCAGAAGATATAAGCCCTTTCTTGTTGGTTTTTAAAGGATTTTCAGGTAAATTAAAACACTTATATTTATACTCAACTTTCTCGGGCAATATTATATAATAAACAGCTTTTTCGATGGAAAGATGATAATTATCCTGCGGAAAAAACGATGGAAAAATAAGTATGCCGTTTTTCCAGTGAATAACATATTCGAATACTGCAGTAAATGGGAATGTAGGGGTCTCGCACGATAAGAAATAGTGTTTCACATCATCAGCCAGCGTATAACTATCGGTCCACTCGGTTGTTTTTATGTCCGACATTCCAAATTTCCTAAAAAAAGTTCCATTGGCATCAAAAAGTTTTACTGAAAAACTTTTCAACTCCCTGAATTTATCTCCCTGATAGTGAAAATCCGTCATTTTTTTTCCCTTTTTATCAAGTACTGTCAAGGTCAGACTTTCAGTCTGCACTCCAAATGATTCCGATTTATACTCATACATGGTTGTTGCTGAACGAACCACACCATAAGCATTCTTTTTAAGCGAATCCGGAATTAAACTAACAGCTAAATGTGGACGAAAGTCAGCGGCACACAAACTGCCGGTGGCAATCAGCGAAATGATTAATAACCTGAATATTTTCATAGGGTAAGCATTTAATCGAAATTTTTAAATCCGGTTATATTTTTTTTAACACCACCATTTCATGATTTTTCGTTACAACTTGTCCAAAATAATCGCGAATGGCATTGTAGTCGGAAAATGGAAAAATAATCTGATTCAGTTCAAAACGATAATTGACTAACAATTTATTGCCTTCTTGTTTTACTAAATAAGTGCAATTGCAGTTTTCGTTCAAGCTGATTTTTAGGGATTTAGGGATTTCAACTACTTGATAATTATCGGGTAATGTTATGGTACAATTCAATGAATAAGAATTTGGGTAATTAAATTCAATCGGTAATTTTCGGTCTGTTTGAGTAAATTTATTGGTTTCAATATGTGTAAAAATCATAGGATTCAAATAAATAAAACCTCCTGTGTTTTCAAAAGTTTTGGTAAAGTTAATCTCTTCTTTTACAGCATTTGACATGGGTTCTTTACCTTCTATTTTCATATCTGACACATTGATATTATTTTCATTTTCGAATTTCTCAACAAACTCTGCCGAATCTTTTGCCGCCTGAAACTTATTTTTGTAAGCAATTGCATTTTGATATGTATATATAGTACTTCTTTGACCCGACAGATTTCCTTCTTTATTCATGTTGACCTGCAAAACTGCCATTTCTTTATTTTGTGATATTTGTGTTAAATCAACCCATTTTTCATGCTCGGTTTCATTGTAGACTCTGGCTCTGTCGACCAAAAAATCTACCGGCAACATATTTAATCCTCCGTTGGTTGCCGAACCATCCATATAATATGTTTTATTGTCATAAGTTTTAGCAGCCACTATAAAAGTATTCAGCTGATCAAGAGACGGAAAGCCGTATGGTAATCGACCTGTGGATCGACGACTGATTAATACAGGATATGCATTAATTTTTGCTTCTTTCAGAGCACTCAATAGCAGCATATTAATCTGACCGTTGTCGCCCGTTCTTTCTTTCGGTAAGTCTTTTGCTTTGTTACCCCAAAAAGAATACTTTTCGTTCCAGCGAATATTTTCTTTGAAAAAACCATAGATTTTTTCAATTTTCTCTTTTTCATCGGTTACCGAAGAAATCAACGCTTTTATTTCATTTTTATAAGGGTTCGTCATTTTTAAATTGGTTCCAAAATCTGTATCTTTTTTCAGATTATTTTCCAAATCATCCCATGTTTGGCTATAGGGTTTGTAATACTCGTACGGAAAGTTGGTAGCTTTCAGTTCGAACCGGACACCCGATAAAAAATCGTTAACACACCAAACATATACTTCATCCTTAAGAGCCGGCACATCCTTGGCTGTAAATTTTATATTTCGGCTTGTGCAATGAACTATGTTGAGTCCATCGCTGCCCGAGCCAACGGTGAATTGCTGACTCTCCTCTGTTTCCGATACTTTAATGTGTTCAAATCCTTTTGTTTGGATATTAAACTTAAAATATTCCGGAATTTTTACCTCGTAAAAACTATAAATAACAGGAATATCACCCTGAATTTTCCATGGATTGATACTGTAAACCAAATTGGTTGAATTGCTGAATTTTACTTCAATTACAGTTCCAACTTTCACATTAGGTACCGAAAATTTTATGCGGCGATAACGGTTGCTCAATTCCTCGTCGAATATATATTTCTTTTCAAGTTTTGTTTTTACCACTTTACCGTTTTCAAGATTATACGCAACAGCCTCCAAACTGATTATCATCTCCCTTTCACTCTGGCTTTTGTAGTAATAAGGAATTTCAAAATTTGCTTCGTCCACTCCTTTCTGTTTCAGAATTTTTATTTTCTTTTTATAGTCCGTTTGCATTTGAAATTTATTGCTCAATATATTATAAGCCGTATAACCATCATCGTAAATTACTACTGCCGCTGCGGTTGTATCTTTTGCGTAAACTGTCATTTTCAGTTCATCGTTGGTAATTTTACCATATTTGTAACTGAATTCCTGCGAAAGGAGGTTTGATGCTAAATAAATAGATAAAGATAAAATAACACAAATTCGTCTCATAAGATGTTGATTTAATGTGAATTAATAAGTTAAAATATTGCAAGGGAAAGTTTTTAAACTTGTTTTGACAAATTTAATAATTTTTGGTAAAATAACAATTATTTCTTAATATATTTTTTGTGCCCAACCCAACATGGAATAAAACGCATTTTAACTGCAGAAATCCATGAATGATGGTCGTTTGAGCCGATATTTTTTTCGATTCGTTGCTACAATGTTAGATTGG
>JAURYY010000327.1 GCA_030653695.1 Paludibacter sp.
AATTGTTTATCAAGTCAAAGATACAATTTTTTGAAAGCAAATCACAACACCTACCTGATGCGTATCTGATACGCATCAGTTGTTTATCAAGTCAAAGATACAATTTTTTGAAAGCAAATCACAACTGGATATGGACAACGGGCAACCGCTGAATTGTTGTTTATCAAGTCAAAGATACAATTTTTTGAAAGCAAATCACAACTACAAATAAATCGAATATTTTAATTTCTTTGTTGTTTATCAAGTCAAAGATACAATTTTTTGAAAGCAAATCACAACGACCATGTCCGTAGCAATACCGTATAATCTGTTGTTTATCAAGTCAAAGATACAATTTTTTGAAAGCAAATCACAACAATGCGAAAATTCAAATGTTATTGCGTTTTGTTGTTTATCAAGTCAAAGATACAATTTTTTGAAAGCAAATCACAACAGTATTTTCGGCATAGTATTTAGCATAACGGTTGTTTATCAAGTCAAAGATACAATTTTTTGAAAGCAAATCACAACGGGGTTATCCATACTTGCAATTTTGGGATGTTTGTTTATCAAGTTGGATATTTCGGTGATACTGACCATCCGTTTCGGTGATATTGACCACCCCTTAGTTTGAGATTTTGCGAACACAATCGCCTGACAAAATTACCTTTTTTTTCTTAAACTTTCCCCTTTCAATTCAATTCTATATGCCGTATGTACAATTCAGTCTAAAATTGCATCTGCAATGGTTTCATTTTCAATTACATCAAACCAATTTTCGACTGGTAATTGGCTTGAAATTATCGTAGCAGCGCGCCCGTGTCTGTCTTCGACAATCTCCATTAAATCCAGTTGTTGTTTGTCAAAATGCGTAAAACCGAAATCATCGAATATGAGCAGATTCACTTTGGCTAATTTTTCAAAAAATTTAATTGCATTCCCTTCAACACGAGCCATTTTAGCTCTTATGAGCAGTTTTTGCGTATTGTAATACTCCACCGAAAAACCTTGTGTGCAAGCCTGCTGGCGAACAGTATTAAATACCTGAGAAAATCCGTCCACCGTTTGGATGACACGCTCAAAAGTTGTAGATTTGCTTTTTGTTTTCATGTTGCTGAGAATAAAAAAATTAGTATTATTTTTTGTGGAGGAAGTGCTCCTCCCACTCTCAGCAACATAAACAAAGAAACAAAGAATAAGTAGCAAACTACAGAGTATTTTACCGTTCAACATTTAAATGTGATGGATATGATAGTTAATTTAAAATGCGGAGTATGCAAGCTTGTTTATGATTTTGAAGTGGGTTAGCCAAGCATGGATAAAAACTATAAATTAGTTTTTCAAAACAAGCCTATCTGTCCAAAATGTCAGGCAATAGACAATGTATTACTGACTGAACGTGATCAGAGTCAAATGACTGACTGGCATATAAACATGAGATAAACATGAGATAATAAGGTAATTAAAGCTGTGCTGCGGTAGCGGGTTTTAGTGCAACACACGCATAAGTTCATATGGAAAGCACAAATCCCAGCGATGCTGTTAAATAGTTTTAGTGCAACACACGCATAAGTTCATTGGCTGACTGACATGCAATAGGCAGTCCTGATAGCGTTAGACTGAGCTCACGCCGAAGTCTATCAGGAGCTCCCGCGCTCACTTTGTCCGTTAGCTAACGGACAGCGAATGCTCCCGCTCCCGATAGCTATCGGGACGGCTACTGCCCATAAACTCGGTCGTTGGGTGGAAAGCATAGAAAAAAAAACAATGAAACCATTCAGCTACATATTATTAGTGACACTTTTCGCGAATCCTGTTTTTGCCCAGAAATACAAATTAATTTCTACAAGACACTTTTATGACGACTCTAAAGATTGTAGTAAGATTGGAAACTGTATTTCCTCAAAACAGATACAAAATGACACTTTACATTTGACGATTTTCATTGACAACAATGGGCGGGATTTAGATGCTTATCGTAATTCTTTCACTTTCAGAAATGATACTCTAAATCTGAATCTGAACGACACGAACAAAGTTGTAAAAACAAAGGTATTCAACAAATCAAAGAATAAAATGGAGGCTTTTCTAACTCGAACAGTTCCTGCTCAAATGTTGATATATGGTGGAACTGATATTCAAAGAATTCAATATACTTTTATCGGATTTGATAAAGTACCCAGGAGTATTAGATTTTGTAACACAAGTTTATGTGATTGTCCTACAAAACCAATCAAATTTGAAATCTGTGATAATGACACGATAAATATGATAAATGAAAATGGATACAAACATGGTAATTGGATTGAATTTTATGATACTGGCGAAATAATGAAAAAAAAGAAATACAGCAACGGAATGCTTGTTGAAGGATATTTGTACGACAAACATGGAAAAGCTACTCATACACTCAAAAAGGAAGCAATGGAAACAGGAACACCACTTGAACAAACAAAATGAATGCCTATCTTTCAAGTTTCGCATCATTGTGTGTGATTTGAAATCACACAATGGGTTTAATATGCGTATTATTTTTAACAACTTATACCACCTGTGGTTAATGCCAATGATTACAAATAAATAGTATAATGAAACGAAGACTAAATTGGGCTATATTATTAGTGCAATCGGGATTATTGAATATCAACAATAAGTGGTAGAAAGTTGAAACTGAAATTTTACCTGCCAAATTCTTCAAAAATCGAAATTGCCTGTTCAACGGTTTTTACATCTGAGAAAACAACCGAACGTCGTCCGTTTTGTTCTCTTAGCTGACATTGGCGGGGATGCTTGGTGATATATTGAAGAATATTTCCAAAATGCTCCGACTTATAATAGCTTGACTGTGGATTAGCAATTAGAAAAGCAATCATTTTTTCGTTCTTCAACACTAATTTTTCAATCCCATAACGCATTGCAATCCAGCGAAGTGGCACGATTTTCAACAAACTTTTACCTTTCCGTGGGATTTTTCCGAAGCGGTCTTCCAATTGTTTTTCGAAAGCAAGCAAATCGGCTTCAGTTCCAATATTATCTAAATCGCGATACATACTAATGCGTTCAGAAACGTTTTGAATGTATTCATCGGCGAATAACAATTCCATGTCCGAATCAATCTGGCAATCTGATACATAAGTCGATGAATTATCATTAGCAGCTTTTTCATCGGCATACAAATCGGCAAATTCTTCATCTTTAAGTTCATGAATAGCTTCATTCAAAATACGTTGATAGGTTTCGTATCCCAAATCGGCAATAAAACCGCTTTGCTCGGCACCCAGCATATTTCCGGCTCCCCGAATATCCAAATCCTGCATGGCAATATTGAAACCGCTGCCGAGTTCGGTAAAAGTTTCGATGGCACGCAACCGGCGGCGTGCTTCGGTAGTGAGCAAACTTAATTCGGGCGCCAGCAAATAGCAATACGCTTTCCGGTTACTGCGCCCTACCCTACCCCGCAACTGATGTAAATCGCTCAAACCAAAATTATGTGCACTGTTGATAATGATGGTATTTACGTTTGGAATGTCGATTCCTGACTCGATAATAGTTGTTGCCACAAGCACATCATATTCATAATCGATAAAATCAACTATTATTTCTTCCAATTTATCCGAAGGCATTTGCCCGTGTCCCACTGCCACCCGTACACCCGGCACAATGCGGCGAATCATTGCCTCGATGGCATAAATACTTTGTATTCTGTTATTTACAAAAAATATCTGTCCATTGCGATTCATTTCTAATTGAATAGCTTCACGGATAATATCTTCGTCGAATAAATGAATTTCGGTTTGAACCGGATACCGATTGGGCGGAGGTGTATTAATGACAGATAAATCGCGTGCACCCAACAACGAAAACTGCAAAGTTCGCGGAATGGGAGTTGCAGTCATGGTTAGTGTATCCACATTTACCTTCATTTGTTTCAGTTTTTCTTTTACTGTAACACCAAATTTTTGCTCTTCATCGACAATAAGCAAACCCAGATCCTTGAATTTTATGCTTTTTCCTACTAATTTATGCGTACCGATTACAATATCAATTTCACCCTTCGACAATCGCTCCATCACTTCTTTGGTATGCACAGCACTTCGCGCTCGGCTCAGGTATTCCACCATACAGGGGAAATCTTTCAGCCGGTCTTTAAATGTGTTGTAATGCTGCAAAGCCAACACAGTGGTCGGCACCAACACAGCCACTTGTTTACTGTCGGCTACTGCTTTGAATGCAGCCCTTATTGCCACTTCTGTTTTACCGAAACCCACATCGCCGCAAACCAAACGGTCCATGGGCAACTCCTTTTCCATGTCTTTTTTTATATCGTCGGTAGCTTTAACCTGATCGGGCGTATCTTCGTAAATAAACGATGCTTCGAGTTCCTGCTGCAAATAAGTGTCCGGTGAATATTGAAATCCATGTTCGGCTTTTCGTTTTGCATACAACTTTATCAGTTCGCGGGCAATGTCTTTTACTTTCGATTTAGTGCGTTCCTTCAATCGCTCCCATGCTCCCGAACCTATTTTATTTATTCGGGGTGGTTCGCCTTCTTTTCCTTTGTATTTCGAAATGCGGTGCAGTGCATGTATGCTCACAAAAATAATGTCGTCATCCTTATAAATCAACTTCACCATTTCCTGCATTTTTCCATTAACGCTTGTACGCACCAAGCCGCCGAAAGTTCCGACTCCATGATCCACATGTACCATGTAATCTCCCATTGCTAACTGATTCAACTCTTTGAGGGTCATCACCACTTTACCTTGTCGGGTTCTATCGGTGCGAAGCTGGTATTTATGAAAACGATCGAAAATCTGATGATCGGTATAACAAAGCAGCGATAAATCGTGGTCGATAAATCCTTCGTGAAGCGTATCTTTTACCGCTTGAAAATGGATATTATCGTTGCGGTCGCCAAAAATGGCAGCAATACGGTCGGTTTGCTTTATACTGTCGCTCAGTATAAACAGTTTATAACCGTCGGATTGAAACTTTTTCAGATTCTCGGCTACTAAATCGAAATTTTTATGAAAAATCGGTTGAGGTGAAGTGTTGAATTGTATCAGGTTTTTAGAATGAAAGTGCGATTTTTCACCCCATTCTATTGTTCTGAATTCAATAATTTGTTCCAAAAACTCATCGCCTGTCATTCTCTGATGATGTAAATGTGGAATTTTCAATTCGCCCTCGTTGGCTTTCACAAGTGCTTCATCGTAAAACTGGTTCAACCTGTCACGAATAAAAGTGACATTTGTAAATGCAAGCAAACTATTTTTTGATATAAAATCGAAAAACGAAACGCGGGGTGATTTTGTATCGCGTAGTAAATCGGGGATAATTTCAATATCGGTTCGTTTTTCTTTCGACAGTTGGGTTTCAATATCGAAAATGCGAATAGATTCAACTTCATCGCCAAAAAAATCGCAACGATAAGGCAATTCGTAAGCGTAAGAAAAAATATCGACAATACTGCCGCGCACCGAATACTGTCCTGGTTCGTAAACAAAATCGACCCGTTCAAAACCATACTCGTGCAACATTTCCGACAAAAAATCGATACTCAGACTTTCGCCGGTTTTCAACTTCAGGGTATGAATTTTAATACCCAGTGCCGAAATTACTTTTTGCATAAGCGATTCAGGATAACAAATCACCACACATGGCAAGGGATTATTAGCTAATCGGTTGAGTACTTCAGTTCGCAATATTTCGTTTGAAGTATCGAGCTGACTTAATTTTATGGTTTTTTTATACGAAGATGGGAAATAATAAACATCGTCGGGCGAAAGTATTTGTTTTAAATCGTTGTACAGATAAGCTGCATCATCAGCATCGTTCAATACAATGATTTGGTTTTGAGGACATGCTTTGAAAAATGAAGCGACCACTAATGCAAATGAAGAACCGTTCAAACCCGAAATTTTCAGATTTGAATCATTGGATTCAGCCCATCGTACAAGTGCATTAACTTGTGGATGAAGAGCAAATATCTGCTGCAAATCAATAAGTTGCAAAATTTATCTATTTATTTCCGTCACCGGAATGTGTCTAAAAAAATTGAGCTGCAAAGATACAGCTAAATTATCAATAAAAAATACCGACCACACTTGTTTTACATGATCGACAATCTATTTCTACATAAAATTTCAGCGGAATTCTAACATCCGGTGTAGTGAATTCAGTTTCATATTTTCAAAAATAACCTACAATTTTATGGCAAATTTCTTTAACCTTGCATCCAGCATGTGTACCGGAATAATTTGTTTTACACTGTTTGCCACTGCGTTAATTAAACCTTCGCGAACGTAGTCCTGTCGGATAACAATGGCTATTTCGCGTGTTGTTTCGGGTTGTACTATATTTCGCAAATTCTGTTTTTGTGTTTCGTTTAACAAATCGATATGCAACTCGGGAATAATGGTATATCCTCCGTTAATATCAACAATTTTAACTAAGGTATCAATGCTTCCTGCTTCGTAAGTAGAACTATGCTGGCGGTTTTTGCAGAAGTTAAAAACCTGATTACGAAGACAATGACCTTCTTCGAGCACCCAAAGCCGTTCTAATGGCATTTCGGAAGGCGAAATTTCATCAAGGTGAAATAAAGGCTCAGAAGGTGAAATATAAGCAACAAATTTTTCGTAATAAAGCGGGACTTCGAGGATTTGATCATTATCAAGCGGTGTTGACAGTATTGCCATATCGATTTCGGCAGCAAGAAGTTTTTGAATGATCGATTCAGTAGTCATTTCAGATATTTTAAGTACAATATCCGGATAATTCTTACGGAATTCGGAGATGAAACCGGGTAAAAGGTAAGGCGCAACCGTAGGTATCATTGCCAAACTCAAATTGCCTGCCAAAGCACCTTTATGTACCCGAACGCTCTCTTTCAACTGATTGGCATTGAACAATATGACTTGTGCCTGCTTTAATATTAATTGACCTATTTCGGTAGGTTCAACCGGATGCGTTGAACGGTCGAAAATCCTGCAGTCTAATTCATCTTCTAACTTTTGAATCATAGCACTCAGGGTTGGCTGTGTAACATTACACATTTCGGCTGCACGAACGAAATGGCGGGTTCTTTCTAAAGCCACGATGTATTCAAGTTGTTGTATTGTCATTGTATTTATTGTTTTTTTCAATGCAAATATAATTATTATTTAGATAAAAGAATAAAGATGAAAGAATAAAGACTACAAATATTGAATTATCAGCTAAATTAAGATCATTAGTGTATAAATATTTTTTTTGAAATTTAACAATGAAGTAAAAATGATTCCCTTTGATAATTAAAGTTTTATAAATCATCGTGAATCCAATTCGTTAAAACTTCAAAAGCAAAAAAAAATATTTATCTTTGAATCAAATTAACAATCAACACATGATAAAGAAACTTCTGATATTTTTTTTACTTTTCAGTTTAACAGCTGTTGAGGCTCAATTGCTCTGGAAAATAACCGGAAAAAATCTAAAAAATCCTTCATACATTTTTGCTACTTCACCCTACATATCGCCTGCTTATACCGATAGTATTCCAGGTATTTTCAAACGTTTTACCGATTGTGAAGTTGTAATTAGCGAAACAGCCATGAATAAAATTGACCATGAAAAGAAAATTTACAATGCTGCCATATTACCACATAACATCACTTTAGAAAAATTTGTAACTAACAACGACAAAGAACTTATTGAAAGCGAGATATTAAGAATTTTAAAATTAAATTTAAAAAAAATATCTACTATTAAACCCCAAATTATTTATAACCTTTATAGAGATGAACTTATCAAAAAAACCTTGCTGATAAATACTGATTTAGATATCAACTCATTTTTTCAGACTTTAGCATCTGAAAAAGGCAAGGTTGTAGAAGGTGTTGAAACAGCTGAAGAGTTAATTAGTAACCTATCGGATACAACACACTTTCAGCAACAGGCAGATCAACTAATTGCCCTAATGCGCAACAATTTAGTATTTCAGAAAGAAATAATTCAAATGAGTGCGTTATATAAAACCGGTAACATTGAAAAATATTATAACAAGGCACTTGAGTCGGAATTAGCACAAACAAAACCACAATCGGAATACCTAAGCAATATCGAACACAAGAATAAAAAATGGTTTGCAAAAATTAATGAAGTTTGCAGATCAAGTAATGCATTTTTTGTGGTTGATATTATGCAACTTACCGGGGAAAAAGGTTTAATAAAACTGTTAAGAACAGCAGGTTACAAGGTAGACGCCGTGGGGAAATAACGTAAAAAACAGCAATCAAACTTTACTAAAAAAATAAAATGACTATCGGGTTTTACACCCAACGAGATATTTGTAACACAAATATTTGTAAACTCAGAATTAAGTTTGCAAATAAATTGTTATTATAAAAAACTCTGTAAGAGTTTACTGTGCATAAACCCCAGTTTTAACTGGGGG
>JAURYY010000329.1 GCA_030653695.1 Paludibacter sp.
AACACCGGTTTTGTAAAAGTGGATGTCCCTGCACTGTTATTTACAGTCAACGAAATTGAGAAAATTCCTTGAGAGCCGGGCAAGTTCCATGTTGGCAAAGCCGTGAGATGATTCGTCAGCGTTCCTGCTGCCGAATTCCATATATATTGAACTTCGGTAGTATTGAGGATGGCATTGGCTGAAATTACTGAATTCAGGTCGAAAGGCATGTTGCGCGAAAAGTTGATGTCTGATATAAGGGGTGTAGCAATTAGTTTTTCGACTATAGTGACATAGATTGGATGTGAAATCACCGTATCGCCATTTTCGGATAATTTACATTGCAGTTGATAGACTCCAGCTGATGGTGGAGCTTGCCAGCTATAGGTTTCAGAATTTGTTGTTTTTAATAAAACATCGTTTTGGAACCATTGAAACGAAGGATTTTCCGTAACTGAATTTTCGGCTAAACAATACATATTTAACGACTTCGGGGTATGTTGATGCTTCTACTGAAACCAATTTTCAGGTGTCATTTAAGGCAACTGAAATGTCAAGAACAACACTTGGAGTAGATACACTATTCAATAGAAGGTATGAATTGAACGGGAGTAAATCAACGAAAGTTGGTACAATGAAAATCGTTTTTTATAACAAAATAGATTCTGTAGTGCAGAGCTTTACAATGAAATTTGCTGAAAATATGGTGTACAATTAATTTTATAAATAGTTTAGGGGTTTTTGTTGAATAAATACCCAAAAAAATATCAGGGCTATTTTTTCGGAGATAGTCCTGATATTTTTATTTGAATAAATTCTATTTTAACGAAGAAGTATTTATTGTTTTTTAAACTCAATGCAATCTCTCAAATAATTCGGATCTAGTTCAGGAGTTCGCATGCCAGCAACTTCCAACGCTTTCAATACAAACACATTCCAGGAGAATACGCGTGTACTTGGCCACCAACAATTGGGAACAGCGAGATCGTAGGGTAAAAACTCATGACTGAAAGGTTCATCGGGATGAGTGCTAATTTCAGCTTTCAATCTGTCTTTAATACGTTTTTCTGCTGGCAACCAACCGTGTTTCATTCCTGCCACATAACCGCAGATTTCTTCGCGCATCCAACTTCCGGCATTGTAATAAATGCCGTTATCCCAAAACAAATCAGGAGAAAAGGGCTTGTTTTCCATCGTGAAATAAATGTCTTTTTCGTGAAATATCAAAGGAGAATATCCATTTTTAACGGGAACTTTATCCAATGTGTTGTTTACCATTTCCGAAGTCAGTATGGGTTCGTTAAATAACCACAAGGAAACAAACTCAGGCAAAAGCGCATTGAAAGAAATGACATAAGGAAAGGTTTTGTTGTCTATTAAATAACCCCGTTTTTTATCATAAAATGCGCGGTATGCAGCATTGGCATTCTCGATAGTTTCCTTTTGAACGGGCAGTCCCAGTTCCTGAGCGACACGAAGCGTTACGGCAAACATTCCCTGATTGACCGCCAAATCGGAAGTGCGTTCAGGATATTCTACACAATCATTTTGTCCCAACACAAAACGGGCACTGCAGATTCCATCGCCATCAGCATCATTTTCATTGAGGATATAATTAAATGCCTTGGTAATTTTATCCATCGGTGGTGGCGTTCCATACTGACGTTTGTTGACCAATGCAAACCAGAGGAATTCAAGCGTGGCATCATTCCCTTTCAGTTCTTTACTGCCCATGGAAGGAGTTATGATTGTTCCAATCGTACCAGCATCGTTCTGCGTGGCAGCCCAGGCATTGAATATTTTTTCACTACTTTCTTTGTCGTAGATGCCCATTTGACTCCAGAATGCATCGCGGTTGTACATATCAGGTGCATAATTAATACTCGGGACATTCAGTGGCGTAAAATTAGTAGCACTGCTAATCCACATCAACATCTGATAACAGGAATACAAACACTTTTCTTCAGTCGTTCCTTTAAACCGCAAGCCATCGGCAAGGTAAACCTGCGAAGCCAACCGAATGTCATGAAGTGTCGGTTTGGATGGAGTAGCAAAAATGAATGTCCGTAATGTTTTTTTCTCACCGGCACGCAGTTGATGAAAAGCTCTCTCTTCACCCACCGATTGAATTACTTCCAGGTCTTTTATTTCGAGTTGATAAGGTTCTCCAATCCTCAGATTCGATGAAGCAATCAGCAGATTTGTAATTCCACCTTCGGAATTGGCCAGAAAAACAGTCTCTTCCAATTCGATCCATTCAGTATTCGACGAAGGAATATTGGTTTGATAATGAAACCCCTGCACATCATTATTCGAATGGCCTTCATTTTTCCACAGTTTGAGTGAAACCGGATGGTTGGAGCGATGTTTAAAACGGACGGTATAAAATCCATCCGGCAAACGGTAGGGCAATCGGAAACCAGCCATATCTACAGTTGCCTTTTGTCCTTGAATGCTGTAAATATTTTTGTTTTTTTTTAGTTTAGCACCCTGATACGATTTCCATTCAGAAATTTCAGGTGTTTTGTATGCAATTTTTTGCTTGGGATGATTGAAATCCGACAGTTCACCAAAAGTCAATCTGACAAAGTTGTCTCCTTTTTTGCGGTCGTCCTGCGAAGCAATGCGATATAAATTAGCATCGCATATTTCCTGTAACGCACGAAAACCAACTCCTCCTGTTGAGGGACGACGACGGATGTTTCTGGTCCATAAATTACGATTTCCGGCATCTGTCAATAATCCGACTGCCAGTGAATCACCAATCATATATCCCGCAGCGGGATAGGATTCGTGAGCCAGACCGCCCTTATTATCTATATTATCGAAACTCCAGAACCGCGATGGTTTATCTTTTAATGACAAAGTTGTATTTATTGAATAATACAACAAAGACAAATTGGTTTGACTGAGTTCAATGCGTTTTTCAACCACCTGATTGTTTACAATTTCATAAATAACCGAGATATGTAAATCTGCTTCAAGTTTTGGCAAGTTTGCCTCTCCCGAAAGTGTAATTGTGTTTCCTTGTTGTGTGGCTTTTGTTGCTTTCCAATTCCTGATATATTCCCTAATGGAATAATCCTCGTTTTCAACAAACATATTCAACTCTCCGACTTTGTCCTGAGTTGATACCGGAATGCTACCATAAAACAGATCGACATAAAAACCGGAAGCCGAATCTCCCTTTATCTTCATGTTTATATTGGATGCCGAAAGGGTGGAGAAGATGAAAAGGAATAGAATAATAGAATAACAATGTTTGAATTTCATGAGATTACTTCTTGATTTGTGTGTTTATATTGGGGAAACTCTCAAAGGTCCTTCGGACTCTTTGAGGTTTGAAAATATCAATAGCCTCCAGCTAAAGCTGGATGCTATTGATGAAAATCAATCCTTCTTGATTATTTTTGTTTTATAGGCATTTCCTGAACTGGCAGTAATTTTTAATATGTAAAAACCGTTTGGAATATTGATCTGAATGTTTGTACTTGAATTTGTTGTCTGAAATACTTTCTTCCCAACTAAACTAAACACTTCAATTCGACTGATATTTTCACCGGTTGGTAAACTGATATTCACTTCGTTTGAAAAAGGATTCGGATAAACTTTAAAGTCAATAATAATTGTATCTTCAATTCCGGCTTTGAGTTTGAAAGTAGTTGGTAAAAGTGCAATAATGGATTGTGCTAATTCTTCATTATAAATACGAACTTCATCCACTGTACCTCTGAAATTATAATCGGAAGTTCCTTCATCTTTGCGGGAGATGGTGAGGCTTTTGGCAGTTGTTAGTATTTGACCTGTCAGGGGCTTAAAACCCGAAAGTAATCCATTGCGGTACAATTCCATTGAGTAGCCGGAGTAAACGGCAGTAAAATGATCGAATTTGCCAACCTGAAGCACTGTATCGGCATCTACATCCACCACCGAATTGTCTGT
>JAURYY010000254.1 GCA_030653695.1 Paludibacter sp.
ACTTCCATACACATTATGGGCGAGTTAACGTTTTGTTTTTCGCTAATTCGAGCATTGCAAACTGTTGGTTACACGTGCATTGCCTCCACTTCCGAACGCCGCGTAACCGAACCCGAAACAGGTAAAAAACTAATAGAATTCAACTTTGTACGATTCCGTAATTATGCAATATTATGAGCCAACAGAATAACATCATTCTCAAGCAGGGTCAACAGCTTGCTTTGGATAAACTGAAAGCATTTATCAAAAATCCTAAGAGCAAAATCTTTATTCTCAAGGGTTTTGCCGGAACAGGAAAAACCACCATGTTGCGCGTGCTTATTGAAGAATTGCAACGACAGGAATTGCGATTTTCGCTGCTGGCTTCAACGGGGCGTGCTGCCAAAATTGTAAGTAATATTGCCAATTGCGAAGCTAAAACTGTACACGGGTTGATTTATTCGTTTCAGGAGCTGAATCAGGATATTGAACAATTGGTTGCCGACCGTAAATCTTCGGGCGTGGATAAATCGGGGCAACTGTTGCTTAATTTTGAATTGATTACTGTAAATACCGAAGCTGAAGATCGCCGTATTTATATTGTCGACGAGGCGTCGATGGTATCGGACAAAGCCGACCCCAACGCCATACAGGCTATTTTTGGAAGTGGCAAGCTACTGTGCGACTTGCTGAATTACGACAAAAACGGCAAGTTTATTTTTGTGGGCGATGAATGCCAGTTGCCACCCGTTACGCAGAATTTTTCGCCGGCATTGAGTGCCAATTACATTGCCAATCAATATCAACTCAGGGTAGACGAGATGAGCTTGACCGAAATTGTTCGGCAGGGTGCCGACAACGATATTATTTTAGCTTCGAAAAAGATGCGGGAACTGTTTCATAATCCGCCTGACATTAAGTGGGCTAAATTCCCGTTGCGCGGACACAAAAATATAAAAATGTATCCCGACCAGGCAAGCTTGATAAGCAACTATGTAAAAAGCTTACAGCAAGCCGGATACAACGAAACTACTTTTATTTGCTTCTCGAACAGAACCTGCGATATTATGACTAACATAATTCGTCCTATGCTGGGCATTTCAAGCAATACTTTGCAGAAAAACGATTTACTGCTTGTAACGCAGAATAACTACATTTCGGGGTTAATGAACGGCGATTTAGTGCGGGTTGAAAGTGTTGGCATGCGCGAAAAAAGGGCGGGACTTACCTTTGTGAAGGTGGAAGTGCGTGAACTGTTTACCAACAAAGTATATGCGCAGTTATTGATCGAAAACGTGGTTTACAACCACCAAACCAACCTCTCGCAAGCCGAACAAAAAGAACTTTTTGTGGATTATTTTTTGCGGATGCGTGCCAAAGAAATAGGTCAAAAAAATCCGCTGTTTAATAAATACATGATGATTGATCCATACCTGAATGCCTTGCGAGCTGTATATGGCTATGCCCTTACTTGCCACAAAAGCCAGGGAGGCGAGTGGAATCATGTGTACTTAGACATTGCCAAGAACGTACCGGCCATCGAAAAACCGTATGTGTATCAGTGGATTTACACCGCCATGACTCGTGCTCGTGTGCAATTGCACATTGTGGACAGCTGGTGGGTGAGCTGAAAATTAACAATTATAACCCCCCCCAACCCCCAAAGGGGGAGTAAGATGGGGGAATAAGTCGGGGGCGTTAACAATTAACAATTAACAATTAACAATTGATAATTAATATATGGAACTAATTTTAAACACTTTTGGCACTTCGCTGAGCCGCGATAATGAAGCATTCGTGATTGTGCATAAAGACGGAAAACAGCGTGTGCCGGCACAAGGAATAAAGTCGATACAAATAAGTCGTGGCGCACAAATAACAAGTGATGCCGTTTTACTGGCTATCGAAAATGAGATAGAAGTGCTGTTTATGGACAAAACGGGCAGCCCTATCGGGCGAATATGGAGTCCGAAATACGGTTCGGTTTCCACTATTCGGAAAGGGCAGCTCAGTTTTACATTTTCGCACGATGCGGTGGATTGGATAAAAGGCATTATTCGCCAAAAAATTGAAAATCAGCAGGCTCTGCTTTTAATGATGCAACCTTCGAATAATGTGGATGAGCAGCGTGTAAAAAAAGCCATCAGCCGCTTAGAAGATTACAGATCAAAAATTGCAAGTATCAATGGCGAAATAGTGTCGGATGTGGCAGCCACGTTGCGAGGCTGGGAAGGAGTAGCATCGAATATTTATTTTGAAACCATCAACTTGTTTTTGCCCGAGGAGTTGCGTTTTGCACAGCGCAGCCAGCACCCGGCAACCGATGTGGTGAATGCCATGCTCAACTATGGTTACGGTTTGTTATATGCCCGCATCGAAGGGGCGTTGATTAAAACCGGTATTGATCCTTATATTGGCGTTATGCATCGCGATGATTATAACCGACCGGTACTGGTGTACGATGTAATTGAACTGTACCGTGTGTGGGTTGATTTTGTGGTTGTAACACTTGTGGCGCAGGGCGTGGTTACCGATGAGTATTTTTCGGTAAAACCAGATGGTTCGTACTGGCTCGAAGCCTTGGGACGCAGGGTGTTGATACAATCGTTCAACGATTATTTTGAGGAAGTAATTACGCAAAAAGGGATAACACGCACACGCGGACATCAAATTTTTCTTTACGCACAGGATCTGGCTCAAACATTTAAACGTTTTAATTAACCCTACTAAAAATCCAAATTATATGATAATGTCAGGCGTTGGCATAACGGTTAAAGATGACCCCTTGCTAAAAATAAAAGTGGAGTATTTGTTTCATAAGTTGCAACACCCCAATCCCGATATCGAAGCGCGCATTCGGCAGTTGCGCATTATACGGCAGTTAGACCCCAAGCAATACAGCGTACTTAAACGACAACTGCCTTATATTGTTTGCGGTATATTTAATCCGTCGGTGCGAAAGTCCGATTATTTTGCTTATACCGAATACTTTGTGGTGGACATTGACCATATCGAAGAAAAAGAATTGTCCATAGAAACTTTGAAATCGAAATTTGCACAAGACAAACGCGTGGTGCTTTGTTTTGTTTCGCCCGGACAGGATGGTTTGAAATTGATGTTCCGACTGAAAGAAAGATGCTATGATGCCGGTATTTACAGTGTTTTTTATAAACTGTTTCTGACTAAGTTTGGTTCCGAATATAATATTCAACAAGTAATTGACACACGCACCAGCGATGTGGCGCGCGCTTGCTTTGTAAGCATGGACGCCGAAGCTTATTATAACCCGGAAGCCGAACCGGTTGATCTAAATCAATATTTGAATACCGATAATGTGAGCGAAATGTTTCGAATTAAAAAAGAGGTGGAAGCAAAATTGCCGGCAGTTGTTGAAAAGAAAGACATTACTTCAAGCCCCGACGATGCGGCATTATTAAAAATAAAAGCCCTTTTGCGCCCCGACTTAAAACAAGCATTACAAAAGACCGAAGCCTTTGTACCGCAGCAGTTGGACGATGTGATGGATGGCTTAATCGCCTACATTGAACCCACAGGTATTATAATAAAAGAAATTGCGGGAATAAATTACGGCAAAAAAATGCAGTTTCTGTCGGGCATAAAGCAAGCCGAAATAAATTTGTTTTGGGGACGAAAAGGCTACTCGGTAGTGCAGTCGCCACGACGAGGAACTAACGCTGAGCTGAATCAACTGATGGCCGATTTGATACAACAATATGTGCTTCAAATTGAAAATTGAAAATTGAAAATTGAAAATTGAAAATTGAAAATTGAGAATTGAAAATTGAAAATTGAAAATTGAAAATTGAAAATTGAAAATTGAAAATTGAAAATTGGCACATGATTATTATGGCAAAAAAGAAAACCGAAATCAGTTTTGTGCAGCTTATGCGCAAGTTTAACCGAGCGGGCATTGAAGGATCGCCTCCGCCCAACCGAATAGGCAATAATTACGACGATATACCATCGTTGGAACTTAGAATAGAAAAATTACTTGGATTAGTAAACCGCAACAATCGACCGGCAAGCAATATGATATTTTTTGTAATGTACGACATAGAAGACAATAAAGTACGCACGCATGTAGCAAAATACTTGCTACGGCAGGGATGTACGCGGGTGCAACGTTCGATATTTTTAGCCGATTTGCCCAATAATAAATACGAAAGCATTCGCAGTGACCTTACCGAGGTGCAGGCAGCTTACGAAAATAACGATAGTATTTTGATAGTGCCCATTAGTACCGATTACCTTACGGCAATGCGTGTAATAGGGCAAACCATCGAAATGGATATTATCACACACAAGCGGAATACTTTATTTTTTTAAAATAATTATTGACCTTTTAAAATCGAATATCAATGTTTACAATAACAGAACTGAGTCGAGCCATACATACCATGGTGGCAAACAAACAATCTGCCGAGGCGTTGGATTTTTTTAAACTTCACAAGAATGAAGTTGAAGCAGGGCAAATCAGCCGAAATGAGTTTCTAATCGCCGATTTGCTCACGGCATTACGTGGTATAAAAGCTTTTGATGCAGCATGGCAGTTTCTGAACATTTATAAAATAACTGTTGATGCTACTACACCCGTTCGCATTCTGAATAGTTATGGCTGGTTACTTTACTTTCAATACAAAGCAGGTGTCAAAATTACAAATTCTTCTGTAAATACCGAATCGTTTACCGAAATACTGCCTGTAAGTGAACAAATAAAAGCGGAAGAGTTAAAAACAGGCGCATTAGAAGTACGAATCGAAAAGTTAATGGATATACTCAAAAATACCAACGACACCTATAGCACCAACCTTGCCGAATACCTGTTTAAACTTATCATGCATACCCAAAAAACTCAGCCTTCTACTAATTGGAAGTACATAGAGCGGGTATGCAGCCACACCGACCCGCTGAAACTATCGACCTCGTGTGCCAACATTCAAGTAGAGCGCAAGGGACAACAAAAAGACATGGAATTGGCATCGGCACGCGAAGAATGGTATGCCATGTACAGCAAAGCGTTGTACGAAGCCGGAAATTATAAAAAGTGCACTGAAATGTGCCAACTAGCCTTGCAACAAATTGATAAAATGCATTACGCCAACGAAATATGGTTCGAACGACGAAAAGCACTATGTCTTACCAAAACCAACCAATACAAAGCAGCCATTGAAATCTATTTGCAACTGATACCCCGAAAAAAAGATTGGTTTATACTCAAGGAACTCTGCGAATGTTATTTTAAAATTGGCGAAAACGATAAAGCATTACAACATGGACGAAAAGCAGCTTGCGCATTAGGTCCTATCAATTTTAAAGTGGAGCTTATTGAACTCGTGGGCGATATACTACGTAAACAAAACGAAAACGCATTGGCAAATAAGCATTATAGACTTGCCAAAGTCATACGTGATGCTGAAAAATGGAAGATAGACAAAGTGCTTGTTGAAAAAATAACAACTACATCAATACTTTCCGACAAAAAACCCGATAACAAAGAAACCCTGAAAGCTGAACTGATAGATTTTTGGAACGAGGGTGTAAAGCCGGTTACCAAACAAACTACAATAACAAAACCAGGCGAGAAAATTACAGGAACAATTACCAAACTACTTCCTACAAAGGAAGCCGGTGCTGATGGTTTTGTGAAATCGGATAAGGGAAATTCAACTTATTTTTTTATACCAAAAAATGATACACTTTTTAATCAACTAAAGGTAGGTTTACGCGTTCAATACCACCTGCAACCGGCACCCAAAGGCGATAAAGCCATTAAAATGACCATGCTTTAAACAAATTTCTCTTTTTTATTGAGCGTTCTTTGAAATACTGAAATATTTTTTATACTTTTGCACACGCAAAAATAATATGGTTTTTTGTTGATGAGTAACATTTATCTGCCTTTTTTTAAACAGAAGCTGCTTAAATACAATAAATTACAAATTTTGCTCTCCGAACTTAAATTCCACAAAAACAAGGATTAAGACTGGATAGTATTGCCAACAGACGGTTTAAGGTCTGAAGGCTCCGAACTTAAATTCCACAAAAACAAGGATTAAGACAACCAAATCCGTTTAGTTTCCTTCAGCTTCGCAAAAGACTCCGAACTTAAATTCCACAAAAACAAGGATTAAGACTCTATGTCTAGCGCTATATACTGCCGATCTTTGTGAACTCCGAACTTAAATTCCACAAAAACAAGGATTAAGACGAATTAAGAAGACCATGATTATTAAATTTAAAGATGACTCCGAACTTAAATTCCACAAAAACAAGGATTAAGACTTTTTTCAATTCTTTTAAAGTTTTGTTTTCTGCTTTCTCCGAACTTAAATTCCACAAAAACAAGGATTAAGACGACGATCTGGGTGAACTTTACCTGGATATGCCTTGGTAACTCCGAACTTAAATTCCACAAAAACAAGGATTAAGACAAATAACATTGTAAAGATAACATTAAATACTATATGCTCCGAACTTAAATTCCACAAAAACAAGGATTAAGACAATACTGATGGTATTAACCAAGAATACTTGCTTATAGGCTCCGAACTTAAATTCCACAAAAACAAGGATTAAGACAATAGTTATTGTATTCATAACACATATATTTTAATTCTCCGAACTTAAATTCCACAAAAACAAGGATTAAGACGTCTGGATGGTCGCCCCATCGATAAAGTCGAATTCGGTCTCCGAACTTAAATTCCACAAACACAAGGATTAAGACCTCAGATGCAGCCATCCAGAACTCTGCAGTCTTGCTGCCTCCGAACTTAAATTCCACAAAAACAAGGATTAAGACGCCTGTGTAGTTTGGCGGCAACCCAAAGGTTGTTGCCCTCCGAACTTAAATTCCACAAAAACAAGGATTAAGACTTCGGAGAGGCTTTCAACGCCTTTTTTTCCAATCTCCGAACTTAAATTCCACAAAAACAAGGA
>JAURYY010000334.1 GCA_030653695.1 Paludibacter sp.
ACTAATGAAAATGAACCCGACTCCAGATTTGCTATCAATTCGGTTTTTGTAGCTATTTCTGTAACCGAAAAACTGTCGGGCTTTTGGCTCAGTAAATACTTCCATCCGGAAGAGGTGATAAATTGATTGTCAGCTAAAATTACATTATTAATGTTCGAAATTTTATACATTCCTGAAATTTTATTAGTAAATTATTTTTTGCAAAAATAGGGTATTTATTGTATTATTGGTCATCAAATTAAAAAAGACAACATTGTTTGTTGTCTTTTTTAATTATAAATTTACTCATTCCCATTTTTTAAAATTAGAACTCCCACAAGTCAAGTTCAAAGTTCAATAGCTCTGTTTCAATTCGTTTTTGTTCTTTGCGTATTTTATTAGGGTCGTTAAATGTTTCTAACAATGTCCTGTTAAACATATTAGCATCGCCCAACAAATAACTTGAATAGTATTTTTGTGCAAAAAAATCATCAAAAGTTAACCGTTGAGTCTCATTTCCATTTGGAATTATATACTGTTTTGCAAGGTAAGGACGCAGTTCATCGAACGAAAACCAGCACAGTATTGATTCGCGGAAAAAGTCCAAAGTAATTTTCGATTTTGCATTGTTGGGATTGTTATAATTCATTGGGGCAATGGCAATGATTTTCGAAAACATTCTTGAATAATGCTTGTCGAAAAATACGATCTCCTGCGTTAAAAATTTCAACTGGCTTTTAATATATTGCTGATACTGGTCTTCTCCTATTTTGAGTACCTGGGTGATTGGGTCAATTTGAATAAGGTCATTGTCGCGGTTATCATCATAAGAAAATATTAGCGGCAAATCACTATCTGTTATTTTATCGTTAAATGAGGGTCTTATTTCGCGCGGATTGCGACGATAAACAGGAATACCATCTGTTATAGCATGGAGCATCAATCTGAATAAGCTTTTGTATTCTTCGTTTGCCCGCATTGGGAAATATAACTGATAATTCTGCTTTTCGCGCAAATCGATAACGCGGTAAATAATACGCGACCACACAATGTCATCACTTCTATGATTTATTTTAGCGATGGTATCTGCTAAGGCATCCATTTGAGTGGTTTGTATAGCTATAGCTCCTTTCATGTTAAAAAATGACTGAGCAGTTTCCTGGGCTGACAAATGGACAAACGGTAGTAAAAGCAAATAAACCACTGTTACGATACTATATTTTCTCATTTTTCCAAATCTTATTTTTTTAATTTTATTTCAATTAAATTGTTACCTGAATTAAACCGGGACTTCTCACTTTTCCATCGGGACCAACAGCTTTTATGTTTTTAAAAGTAATATCATCTCCTCCTTCAAGTCGTTCTATGTCCGATAATTGCCTTGCATTTAATTTTGCACCATTGTTGTTTATCATACCGAATGTAGTTTGCATAGTAAACGATGTAACAGTAAAATTTGCTTTGATTAATTCATCCTGTCCGTAACTTGCCACAATGGATGCGCCGCTTGACGACAAAATTTTCTTGGTAACGTTTCCTTCAAATATTTGTCGCTGAACACCGCCTGCATCGGTATATTGTAAAAACGATTTAGGGTCGGGAAGATATTTAACTCTGTAAGTTCCACCACCCATCTGGAGATCTTTTCCATCTATTTTTCCAAAAACCGAAATTAATATTTCTCCATCCTGAGTAGGTCTGATAACGTATTTGCCACTGCCACTTTTGGTAAATGTACCACCGTTAACCCTAATGGACACATTATCGGAAGCAACTCCCGGAACTGAAATGCTGAATTTATTGTCAATACCACGGTAAACCACATTTAAATCTTCGTTCGAGATAGTTGCCGAAGGCTCGCCTACAATATAATCGCTTGAGAAAGGATAAGAACGCACCGTTCCATCATTTCCTGCTAATTTTATAGAACCCGAATAATTAAACGACCCCGTTTTACCGCAGATGACATCGTACAACCCATTCCTTAAAGGTGTATTTCCAATAAAATATTCAGGTCTTTTGGTTGAGTCGACCGCCGAAAGAACAATTTGAGCACTGTATTTTCCTCCACGGATAATATAACGAGAAATGGGTACAACCAAAGCAGTTATTTTATTTACACGGAAATCCGAAACATCAGTCTGACTTTTAAGATGTTGAACCATTTCGGCTTCTGTGGTGCGAATGTCACTTTGATATTTTGTTAATATGGTTACTACTGCCGAAACAGGCATCATCTCGAATAATGAACTTTGCCAAGTGTGACCGGTTTTTGTGTTGCCGGTATAAAACACAGTATTGTAAATTTCTTGTTTTTGAGGATTGTCAGCCGAAAAGGACAACATTAAATTGCGGTAATCATCTATTTTACTTTTCAGAATTTTACCGTTTTCCTGAGCTATGGCATACGTACCCGGACTATCAAGGTTATCTTTCGAATTAATTGTTCGAGCTTTCGGATCGGCTTTGCTTTTATCAGCTAATTTAATAATCTGAAACTTAAAATTTTCTATGTACGAATAGAGCTCATCCGAATTCTTTTTTACTGTCAAAGCTTTGTCTAACCATTCTTTTACTTTTTGCGGATTTTGCTTGTGTAAATCCTGAAATTCTGTATATTGAGATTGGTTTCTCATTTCTGAGGATTCGATAGTAGTATGTAAACTGTTGTCCACCAAAGTAAATCCATTTAATACTTCGCTCGATACATTCAGTGCTAACATGGCTGTCAACACCAAATACATCATGCCAATCATTCGCTGGCGGGGCGTTTCGGGACAATTCTTTGCTCCACTCATGGGTTAAACTTTTTGTACAATTAAAAAATTAAGATAAAGCATTTAGCATATTGCCATAAATTTTGTTCAAATCGGCAACCTGTCTGGTTAACTGTGCTGTTCCTGATTTGAAATGCTCAGTTTCTTCAACAGCTGTTAAAGCTGCAGTTTTAATTTTTTTCACTTCAGTTGAAACTAAATTTAGGTCTTCACTTACCTTGCGAAGCGATTCGGATTGAGTAGTAAGTGCTTCTGATTGCACATGAATACTCTTGAGTTGAATTTCATAAATTGCATTAATAGAAGACAAGTTTTTATTAATATCATCAACTTTTGATGCATATTGCTTCGTGTTTTTTTCAAC
>JAURYY010000343.1 GCA_030653695.1 Paludibacter sp.
TGCCCACTCGGCTGGTACTTCAACCAAGCTATATTCACCGCCGCGATCTACTGCAGCATTGTTTTTGGCAACTATACTTTCGCCTTTATTGCCATACGATTTTACAATGGCATATTTCATTTGACTTACCGCCAATTCGTAAGGTATGACATTGGTGATTTTGAAAAATGTGGATTGCAGAATAGTGTTGGTGCGATTACCCAACCCAATTTCTTGTGCAATATGTGTAGCATCAATAATATACAATGTGATATTATTGGCAGCTAAATATTTTTTTACTTTAACCGGAAGGTTCTTTTTCACCTCTTCGACCGACCAAACGGTGTTCAGAAGGAAGGTTCCGTTTTTCTTCAATCCTTTGGTTACATCGTACAATCGCAAGTATGCCTGAACGTGACAAGCCACAAAGTCGGGCGTGGTTACTATATAAGTTGAACGAATGGGTGTGTCGCCAAACCGCAAGTGTGAACAAGTAAAACCTCCTGATTTCTTTGAGTCGTAAGCAAAATATGCTTGTGAGTATTTATCTGTATTGTCGCCAATAATTTTTATCGAGTTTTTATTGGCACCTACAGTTCCATCAGCTCCCAAGCCGTAGAATTTAGCTTCGTAAGTTCCGGCTCCGCCCATCGAAATTTCTTCGCCGAGTGGGAGTGAGGTGAATGTTACATCATCGATAATGCCGACAGTAAATCCATTACGTGGTGAGGGCAAAACTAAATTTTGATACACTGCCAACACTTGAGCAGGGGTGAAGTCTTTTGAAGAAAGTCCGTAACGACCACCAACAACCAAGGGTTGATTTTCGGTGCCATAAAGTACGTCTTTCACATCCAAATACAAAGGTTCGCCACCGGCGCCCGGTTCTTTGGTACGGTCAAGTACACATATACGTTTGGCTGTTTTTGGTAAAACCGACAAGAAATGTTTTGCTGAGAATGGACGATAAAGGTGTACAGAGATTAAACCTACTTTTTCGCCTTTGGCTGTGAGGTAATCAATGCCTTCGCGGATCGCTTCGGTAGAAGAACCCATGGCTACAACCACTCTGTCGGCATCAGGTGCTCCGTAATAATCGAATAGTCCGTATTTGCGTCCGGTGATTTCGCTCAGCTTGATCAGGTAATCTTCAACAACTCCAGGCACAGCATCGTAGAAAGGATTACATGCTTCGCGCGCCTGAAAATAAATATCAGGATTTTGAGCTGTACCGCGTACTACTGGATGCTCAGGATTTAAAGCCCGATCACGGAACGCTTTCAAAGCATCCTGATCGAGTAAGTTTACTACTGCGTCCTGATCTATTTCTTCAATTTTTTGCATTTCGTGCGAAGTACGGAAACCATCGAAGAAATGAAGAAACGGAATTCGTGTTTTGATAGCAGCAAGGTGTGCCACTGAAGCCAAATCCATTACTTCCTGAACCGACCCTGTGGCGAACATGGCGCATCCGGTTTGACGAACTGCCATAACGTCCTGATGATCACCAAAGATGGATAAGGCATGAGAAGCTAATGCACGTGCTGAAACATGGTAAACACCCGGAAGTAATTCTCCGGCAACTTTATACATGTTTGGAATCATAAGCAATAAACCCTGAGAAGCAGTAAATGTTGAAGTCAGCGCACCGGCTTGCAATGCACCGTGCATTGCAGCAGCAGCTCCGCCTTCCGATTGCATTTCCTGAACTTGCACCTTTTCGCCAAACATGTTTTTGCGACCC
This sequence comes from Paludibacter sp., assembly GCA_030653695.1. Classification (GTDB taxonomy): domain Bacteria; phylum Bacteroidota; class Bacteroidia; order Bacteroidales; family Paludibacteraceae; genus Paludibacter. The sequence goes on from JAURYY010000343.1 coordinate 1,724, forward strand.
GTAGCCGCCCATTCGTCAACGTATTCTGCCATAGTCGACGATGGTGTGATGGGGTAAATTGCGGCTACTTCGCTGAACATATAAGCTATATGTGCAGCAGCCTGATTACCATCACAGGTTAAAAATTTTTTTGTTTTAGCCATTTTTAAATTATTATTAGATTGTTTATTTTTTTTTATTACCCCTAACCCCTTCAGGGGAATAGGTTTGTTTTTTCTAATTTCTTACTCTTTTTTCTTATTCCCCCTTTATAGTTTATCCGTCAACTGACGGAGGTTAGGGGGTTCTTAATACAAAAACCCGAACAACCACAAAGGAATTTCGTTTTTATTTCCGATTTCAATATTATCAACAGCATAATACATTTTATTGCTGTGTTTATTCTGTTTCGATAAATCACATTTAAAATGTAGTTTTCCATCAATACAAAAATCGTTTTGATATTTACTGATATTTACTTTGTGTTTTGCATGTAAAGTGTTGTAAAAAAACGTTTTACGTTCAGCTTCTTTGTCAATATTTTCTGGGCTTAACACGTGAATCAGATTTGTATTTTGTACGTAAATCTGCTTTGGTTTTTTAGGGAATGATTCTCCTTCGGAATATAGTAAATTTATTAACCGCGCATCTTGTAAGTATTTAATATAGTTCATTATGGTAGCGCGCGATGTTTCAATTTCGACACTTAACTGACTTACATTAGGACCTGCCGGTGCATTATTCATTAAAATATAGAGCAACTTTCTGATTTTGGACAGATATTTCAATTCAATTTTTTTAATCAATAAAATATCCACTTCGAGCATCATGTTCATGGTTTTAAGCAGGTTTTCCGAAAAATTCCTGTTCTCAAGAAAAAAAGGATAAAATCCATGATGCAAATAGTCCGAAAAAAAATCTATTGGATTCACTGTTTTGCAAATATTTTTTGCAATATTTACGTGATTCTGAATTATTTCGTCAAGTGTAAAAGATGTGAATGTTTCTCCTGTCTGCAAATTGAGAAATTCGCGAAATGAAAATCCACGCAGATTATACGAAACAACTATTTCATTGATGTCGGTATTATCTTCTATCAACCGCATGACCGATGAACCCGAAAATACAATGTGTAATTGTGGGAAACGATCGTAACACTCACGCAATTCTTTCGACCAGTTTTCGTATTTGAATGTCTGGTCAATTAACAAGGTTTTTCCTCCCCGTTTACAAAACTCTTCGGCAAATTCGACTAATGTATGTTGTGTAAAATAAAAATTATTGAAATTAATATACAAACAACTGGTGTCGGTACCGAAATTTTCTTTAGCGTACTGAAGCAAAAAAGTGGTTTTTCCCACACCCCGACACCCTTTGATACCTATAAGGCGATGTGTCCAGTCGATTTCGTCCATCAATTGTCTGCGTACCGGTGATTGTACATGCTCGACAAGGTAGGTGTGTATGTTATAAAACGCCTCCATTTTCATTGTTTTGAGGTGCAAAATTATATATTTTTTTTCGTTTTGCAAAGTAGAGATTGCAAAATTTGAATAAATATATTTTAAAATCTAATTATCAACAACATACATTTGTTTAAAAAGCTGATAAATCTCCTTTTTTTTGTTAAACAAATTAAAATGAAACCACAAGATTAAAAAAATGATTTTTAATTAGGTTATTCAATTTGAAATATATAGTTTTGGTTTGTTATAAAGTTAGGTTAAAAAATTATATAAAACAATGAAAATCAAATTTATAGGAGCTGCCCGCGAAGTTACCGGAAGCAAACATCTGATTACAACCGACGATGGTAAAAAAATATTGTTAGATTGCGGTATGTTTCAGGGAAAAGGATTGGAAACCGATGTTATGAATCGAAATCTGAATTTCAATCCTGCTGACATCGACCACCTTATACTTTCGCATGCTCACATTGACCATACCGGATTGATTCCTTATATGTACCGGCTTGGTTTCAGGGGTTCAATCATAAGTACGAATGCCACACGCGATTTGTGCTCCATAATGTTAGCCGATAGTGCTCACATTCAGGAACTTGATGTTAAATGGTTTAATAAAAAGCGCGCACGACAAGGACAAAAACCCATTGACCCGCTTTACACCGAAGCTGATGCCGAAAATTGTATGAAATTGTTTATTGGCGTAGGTTACGATCGAAGGTTTTACATCAACGAAAAAATAAATGTGAAATTTACCAATACCGGGCACATGCTTGGCAGTTCAGTAGTAAATCTCGAGATTACCGAAAACGGACAAAAAAAACGCATTGCCTATACAGGCGATATCGGTCGTCCGCATAACCGTATTTTGAAACCACCTGCAGCATTTCCTCCATGCGATTTTCTAATCACCGAATCGACTTATGGCGACCGGCTTCATTCATCCGAAAAGGAGAGTGAAGAAGCATTATTTAATATTGTAGAAGAAACTTGTGTGCGCAAAGGCGGTAAAGTGATCATACCAGCGTTTTCAATCGGCAGAACTCAGGAATTAGTGTTTGTGCTCAATAACTTTTACAACCAAGGGCGTTTACCGAAAATTGATGTTTTTGTCGATAGTCCTTTAAGCGTTAATGCTACCGAAGTGTTCCGCATGCACACCGAATGTATGAACGATGATGTGAAACAGGTACTAAAAACCGATCCCGATCCGTTCGGATTCAACTCATTACATTATATCAAAAATGTGGATGAATCGAAAGCACTGAACGGGTATGAAAATCCTTGTATCATCATCTCTTCGTCGGGTATGATGGAAGCCGGACGAGTTAAACATCACGTAGCCAACAATGTATCGAACTGGCGCAATACCATTTTAATTGTAGGTTATTGTTCACCTACTTCGTTGGGCGCGCGTATTCAGGAGCCCGGACTGCGTCATATTTCCATTTTTGGTGAAATTCATGAAGTTAATGCGCAAATCGCAAAAATTGAAGCATTTTCCGGTCATGGCGATTACAAAGAAATGATTTCGTTTTTGAGTTGCCAGAATAAAAAAGATATAAGAAAAATTTTTTTAGTTCACGGCGAATACGCAGTGCAGGAATATTATCGCAATCAGCTCGAAATTGAAGGATATGAAAATATCGAAATTCCTTCGGCAACCGATGAATTTGAAATTTAAATAATAAAACAACTTAGCTATTAATCAAATAGCTAACCATCAATTATAAGTAACCTTCTGATAATTAGTAATACTTTTTCTTTTGTTTTATCGTTTACTTATGCTGAACGGGAGGAAGTTATCCTCCCTGAAAAAATCATTATTTAATTTTTTAATTTTCAGCATCATGAAAACCAAAAGCTAATCTACAACTTTTGAGCTCGCTGCCCACCGGCAGGGGGTGTAGTGCTATCCGTCAGCTGAGGGATTGGGTCTGGTACCTCGACCACACGAAGTTCTGTGTGTTACCAAACCGTGCATTGATTGTGAAGAATTGTTTTGTCTGTTTTTTAGTGAAGGTTTTCATTCATGTTATTTAGATTTTTTATTTTTAAGATGCACGTTTGGTAGCAATAATGTTACCAAACATGCAATCTGTTTCTATTATGTTAAATACCAATTTTAATTCTTTTTAAACATATCTGATTTAATTCCTTTGATATATAAAATGTACTCATCACCCATATCGTATGAAACATTTTTACCCCATCTTGACAAATTGGACAAACTGTCTTTTTCAATAAAAAATGTTGAATTTACATCTGTTGTAAAAACATCAATTTTTGATAAGAAAAAGTTAAACACATCATTTTCTGTCATTTCGTCTGTCAAAGAAGTTGCATATATTAAAGCAAAATTGGAAGGGAAAATTGTATAAACAATTTTCTTATTATCAGATTGTTTATATTCAACTACAATGTTTTTATCAGTTGAATTCCTTAATCCAAATTGAACAAATCTTTCAGAATCTGAACATGAAATAACTAAAAAGAGAATAAATATAATAATAAATTTTTTCATATTATTAATTAAAAAGGATTCCAATATATATATTTATTCTTGTCAGCATTGTTCTTTGTGGAAATTATATCTGATTCAGATATATTATAAAGCCAAATGTTATTAACATCATCAAAGGTAGCCCAATTCATTTTTATCCCGTTACCCGAATTATTAATAAAATCGCAAACTCGTAAGGTCCATGTTTGCCAATTAAATAAATTGTTGAAATAAGGTCCTCTGAAAGTCCAGTATTTTGTATCACGACCTACTGAATTATTATGAAAATCCATATATTTATCACAGGGCTTATTTGGATTTGCAATTTCGTAATAGCCCATAATAGCCCATGCTGAAGGCTGCGTGAGGTACGAACACAATAACATGCTTACACATGTATGTTTGAATGCATCAACCTTTGTGCCTGATATAACATCATCTTTGCTAATACCATAATAATCTTTTATTTTATCATATGTTCTATTTTCACACATTTTTGCAACTAAATAAGCAGTCACACCAACTACTGCTATTACACCAACACCAATTAAAACAACACCAACTACTGATTTAGAAGATTTTTGGATTCCATCTGTAGTACCCTTTGTCTTAAATATATTTTCAAAATCTTCTGTAGTAGCATAGTTTATACCAGTTGCCAATCCTTCCAATCTCTGTATTAATTCCATTTCTTCTTGGGTTGGATTCATTACCTCAATTAGTTTATCAATTGAAGTAATTTCATCAACAATTAGTTC
>JAURYY010000344.1 GCA_030653695.1 Paludibacter sp.
CCTACTTTCGAAACCCCTGCCGAATACAAATATTTCAGGAATATAGGCGGCGATGCTGTGGGCATGAGCACTGTTCCCGAAGTGATTGTAGCCGTACATGCCGGAATGCGTTGTTTTGGCATTTCAATTATCACTGATTTAGGAGTGCCCGGAAAAATTGTAGAGGTAACACACGAAGAAGTGCAGGAAATAGGCAATTCTGTTCAACCTCTTATGACCCTGATTATGAAAGAGCTGATTCAGGAAATTTAAAAAATAAGCATTGAAGATTAACCTGAATTTTAAATATTCAGGATATAATTCTTATTTATCTAAACAATTGTACTCTTAAAATGTTCTTATTACATTGTTGAAAAAAAAATCAGACAAACAAATTAACAATTCAATATACAATTAAAAATAAAAAATTGCTATGGCATTAGAAATTACAGATGAAAACATCAAAGAATTGATTAACAGCGGAAAGCCTGTCGTTATTGATTTTTGGGCTGAATGGTGCGGACCATGCCGCATGGTTGGACCAATTATAGAAGAATTAGCCCAAGAATTCGACGGACAAGTTTTGATCGGCAAACTGAATGTTGATGAAAACGTAGAAACTCCTAACGAATACGGAATACGCAATATCCCGACTATTCTGTTTTTTAAAGACGGACAAGTTGTTGACAAACAAATAGGGGCAACTCAAAAATCAGTTTTTGCTGCAAAAATTCAGGCATTATTGTAGATTTTTTTGGAAAAAGAAAGTAATCTGTTGAGCGTAAAATAATTTATTATGAAACTTAATGTTGATGATTAAAGTTTCAGATAGCAAGTTTTTACACCTTGTTTTTAACGCCGTTTTCAATTGATGCTGTTCAGTCGTTTCAACTTATAAAGTCTAAATTTTCTGCAGTTTGCTGTATTGAAAAAATGAGCAATAAAAGTTTGTTCCAAATCATTGGTTGAGGATGAACAGTTACTGATTTATTGCAAAAAAGTTGAATGCTCTGAGCAAAATCAACACATTGAAACCTTACAGCAGCAGGGAGAATCATACACATTCTCCCTGCTGCAGTTTAAAAGTAGTTTGAAATTTAATCCAACTATCAGATTATAAATTTATTACCTGTAGGCACTGACAATCGGTGTGCTTCCGACAACTTCAATTAAGTTGTCCAAAAAAAGGGGTCGGTAACAATTAAATGGCATTCATTGGATGACTTCGAAGCAAAATTCTGTAATATTGTCAAAAAAAATACTTTGATTTATAACCTAATACTCATTCAACTTATTTTCTTTTAGCGAATTTCAATGTTAGTGGTTTTTAGAATAATTCCCAAAAATACAGTATCTTTGCTGTCCTTTGTAAACCGACTAAAGGATTTAGTTTTTTATGTTAAAGCAACAATTACAACAAAAGCTACAACAAAAATTATCGCCCGCACAAATTCAGGTGATAAAAATGCTCGAAGTGCCAACTTTGGAGCTCGAGGAGCGCATCCGACAAGAGCTGGAAGAAAATCCCGCATTGGAAGAAGGAGCTGAATTAAATGCCGAAACAGACAATGCGGACGATTTCAATAATGATGAAGGGGGAAATAACGATGATTTCGATCCTGCCGAATACATGGAAGATGATGATATTCCCGACTACAAACTGAGGGTAAATAACACTTCGAAAGATGACAAACATGAGGAAATACCTTTTTCGGCAGGAATCACTTTCCATGATTTTCTGATTGATCAACTCGGACTTTTACACTTATCGGAACAAGACCGACTATTAGCAGAATATGTAATCGGAAATATCGATGATGAAGGTTATCTTCGTCGCGAACCGGAAGCCATGGTGGATGATATTGTTTTTAATTCGGGAATGCAGATTTCGGAGAAGGAAATGTACCGGATAATTGCATTAATTCGCGAATTTGACCCCCCCGGAGTAGCGGCAACTAACTTGCGGGATTGTCTTATTCTACAACTTGACAGAAAAACGGAGACGCAGGAAATTATTGCCGCCAAAATTATTTTGAAAAATTATTTCGATGAATTTTCAAAAAAACATTACGATAAAATACTTCGGGCATTAGATATAAATGATAAGTTTCTAAAAAAAATAATTGGAGAAATTGTGCGGTTGAATCCCAAGCCCGGAAACGCTTGGAGCGGCAATGTGCTTGAAAAGTCGATGACAACCATTGTTCCGGATTTTATCTTAGAAAACAACGAAGGTCAACTCTCGGTTCATTTAAACAACAGTAATGTGCCTGAGTTGCGAGTGAACAATACTTACAACGAAATGTTTCAGGATTATGCATCGAACAAAATGAATCAAACCCGCGAAATGAAAGTTGCCATCATGTTTGTAAAACAAAAAATTGATTCGGCACGCTGGTTTATCGATGCTATTAAACAGCGGCAGCAAACCCTGCTTACTACCATGATGTCCATTGTAGAGTTTCAGCACGAATTTTTTATCGAAGGTGATGATACTTATATGAAACCCATGATTTTGAAAGATATAGCCAATCGTACAGGGTACGATATTTCAACCATTTCAAGGGTAAGTAACAGTAAGTATATTCAGACAGAATTTGGTATTTATCCGGTCAAGTATTTCTTTTCCGAGTCAATGACAAACGATTCGGGCGAAGAGGTTTCGACCCGCGAAATTAAAAAAATTCTTCAGGATTGTGTCGATAATGAAAACAAAAGAAGTCCACTGAACGATGATGCGCTTGCTGATGTCCTGAAAACGAAGGGGTACCTGATAGCCCGTCGTACGGTGGCAAAATACCGCGAACAGTTGAATATACCTGTTGCCCGATTAAGAAAAGAAATATAGAAACCAAAAGCCCACTTCAATTTAAAAAATTTCGATTTTTTAAGGAGATTGTGAGTGAAAAAATCACCGATGAGAACATTTTATAAAATTATTTCTTTCGTTTTTCAACCACTATTGATGCCTACTTTTGGCATGTTAATGCTCGTGAATATGGAAATATTTTCTGTTTTTACAGCAGTCTGGAAATTGCATGCCCTAATAGGAACATTTATTTTTACCGGTTTTTTGCCTGCAGCACCTATTCTGATTATGATGTGGAAAGGCGATGTGAAAGATTTATATATATCAAAAAAAGAAGAACGAACATTGCCTTATTTATTTTCATTTCTGGCATATATTTTCTGGTCATCATTCCTTTGGCAAACGCTTCAATTTCCGCTTTTTTTGGTTGCAATGGGCATTGGGTCGGCAATTTCAATACTTTTAATAACATTAATTAATCTGAAGTGGAAAATAAGTGCTCACTTGGCAAGTGTTGGCGGATTTGCAGGGGGCGTTTTCGGAATTTGTTACCGCATGGCAATCAATCCTGTGTGGCTATTGATGCTGATTTTATCGGTTTCGGCATTGGTTGCATTATCACGTATTGAACTGAAAGCACATACGCCGGGGCAAACCCTTGCCGGTTTTATTCTGGGATTCTTGGCAGTATTTATTCCGTGTGTATTGTTGTAGAACAAAGAACAAAGAGCAAAACAAAGGGACAAGTCCCCATGTACTTCCGAACGCGGAAACAAGGGGGCATGCCCCCATGTAATAGAAAAATTGAATAATTGAATAATTTACTAAATTTATAAAATACAAACAAAAAAATGATAACATTAGACCAACTTAAAAATGTGTTGGAACGCGAGTCAGCGTTGAGGAGGTATCTTTGACGTCGATACAAAGTTAATACAAATAGAAGAAGAAGATTTGCGTACGCAGGTGCCCGGATTCTGGGACGATGCCAAGGCTGCGGAAGTGCAGATGCGCAAGGTTAAAGAACTTAAAAATTGGGTTGTAGGTTACAACGAAATAAAAGTGGCGGTGGATGAACTTCAACTCGCTTACGATTTTTTTCGCGAGGAAGCAATGACCGAAGCGGAGGTGGACGAAGCTTATCGTCTTGCGCTGGAACTTGTTGAAACGCTCGAAATGAAAAACATGCTCTCGAAAGAAGAAGACAAATTAGGAGCTGTAATCAAAATTGTAGCCGGAGCTGGTGGAACCGAGGCGCAGGATTGGGCTGAAATGCTTTTCCGTATGTATCAGCGTTGGGCTGAACGGCAGGGATATAAGTCAGAAATAACCAACATACAGGATGGTGACGAAGCGGGCATAAAAACGGTTACTATGCAAATTGAAGGCGAAATGGCTTATGGTTACTTGAAATGCGAAAACGGCGTTCACCGCTTAGTGCGTGTATCGCCATTCAACGCGCAGGGAAAACGCATGACTTCGTTTACATCGGTTTTTGTGGTTCCCCTCATCGATGATTCTATTGAAATTGAAATCAACCAAGCTGGATTGTCATGGGATACTTTCCGGTCGGGTGGTGCAGGCGGGCAGAATGTTAATAAAGTGGAAACAGGTGTAAGGTTGCATTATAAGTTTATCAATCCGGTTACTAATTTGTCCGATGAAATTATTATTGAAAATACCGAAAGCCGTTCACAGTTTGGCAATAAAGACAATGCCATAAGGTTGTTGAAATCACAACTTTACGAACTTGAACTTGAAAAACGACGAGCCGAAACTGCCAAAGTGGAAGCCGGGAAACGGAAAATTGAATGGGGTTCGCAAATACGAAGTTATGTGTTCGACGACCGCCGTGTGAAAGACCATCGCACCAATTACCAAACATCAAATGTACAAGCTGTTATGGATGGTGATATTGATGCTTTTATCAAAGCATATCTGATGGAATTTTCAGAATAACCCCGATATTTGTAACGAAGTATCGTGAAAATTGGGAAAAAATGAAACTAATTATAGGACATACATTTTGTATGGTTACTTAAAACAAAAATCAACGAGTAAAAAGAATATGGAAACAACAAGACAACAAAAAATTGCGCGGATGTTACAAAAAGAGTTGGGAGAAATCTTTTTGTTGTATGCCCGCAAATTACATGGGACACTGATCACTGTAACCAATGTAAAGGTAAGTCCCGATTTG
>JAURYY010000365.1 GCA_030653695.1 Paludibacter sp.
TACAATAGTAGAAATTTAAAAAGTCGTTTAGACTTTGCATAGTATCCAAACAAACTAAAGATCTACAATAGTAGAAATTTAAAAAGTCGTTTAGACTCGAGGGACGAACAAATTTAGAGGAAGTTATCTACAATAGTAGAAATTTAAAAAGTCGTTTAGACTTCAAACACATACTTTTGTATGTAAATGAATCTACAATAGTAGAAATTTAAAAAGTCGTTTAGACTTGGGATGTGGGTGCAACACAAATAAATATCTACAATAGTAGAAATTTAAAAAGTCGTTTAGACCTCTATGCTAAACAACAATGGTACAAAAGTAGCCATTTTATTGGAATAAACAACAATCTATAAAAGAACTTCTTCCCCCCCCCATCTGAATTTCAATAAAAAATAATACATGTCAAAGAACTCATTGTTATCAAGTTAGTATAACTTTAAATCATTGCAAAAATAAATAAAGACAAGGGCTTGTTACGTAAAATAGAGTAATGGTTGATCGCGGTGAATGGCATTACCATACTTAATCGCTTTTTGCAAATCTGTTTCAAAAATAAAAACACTATCACCGCCATCAAATTTGTTAGCAAAGTTTGTTTCAATTATTATCTTAAGATTATCAAGGATACGTTTTGAATTATTTATTTCATAAACAGAAAACTGTAATCGAATAGCACCGCTCTTAATCAACATTTTAGATAGTTTTGTGCGCAATTTATCGTTCGAGATATCGTAACTTACTACTAACATGGGTTTTATTTAATTAAAAATTGTGGATAATCCGGTGAGCACTTCCGTTGCATAAAACAACGGTAATAATCGCGCACATACCTGAATACTTCGGCTTTTTGTTCAATCAATACATCGTAAAACATCTTCGTGTAATCAGCGTTTTTATCTCGTTTCAATACATATTCATTTTTAAATAGCTCAAAATCTTCGGCTTTGCATTGTCGAGTATTAAATCCTTTACGCACTTGCTGGTCAATCAAGCAACGGAACGGTTCCATTAAATCACAAATCAATGATTTCCGTTTGAACCAAAGGCGATGATATACACCCATATAGGGATCGAACCCGAATAACCGAACAAAAGCTTCGATATAATTAAATAAAATAGTGTAACCAATATCCAGTGTAACATTTATAGGGTCGGTTTTAGCTCTCGGACAGCGTGCTTTCCAACCTAACGACTCGTAATAAGCCCCGAAAAAAGCTTTCGCAACCCGACCTTCTAATCCCATAATGGTATCATAATCAGTTGCATTTTGCACCAATTCTATGGCATGAGGATAATGATCTTTTGCTTGCTGAATTTTATCGGTTTTAAGTCGTGTTTTCTCCAATAACCGCAATTGATTGCGTATCTTATTTGCCACCAAAATTTTAGGTATTTGCAAATCATTCTTATCTAATTCGTATTGCTTTTGTCGAAGCAGAAAATTAGCTTCGGCTGTTACCGAAAAGAAAAACACAGGTCGGAAGTTGGGCTTCATTACTACAATGGGGATTCCGTATTTTGTACATTTGTCTATCAAAGCAGTGGTTACAGTGATATGACCAATTACGAACAACGCCAATATCTTCTGAAACGGCAATTTGGTAAGCGTTTTGTTCTTTTCAGTGTCCTCCAACAGCAATGCGCCACTTTCCACCCGCAATGCTTTGTTTTCAATGCAATTGATAACAAACACCGAGCGAAATTCCATGTCTTTAAGTGTAAACATTTTCAGTATCTATTTTGTCGCACAAATTGCAATAGATACAATGCGTGCACTTGTTTATATTCACTTGCAATGGGTGTGTAGGGTCAAAATGCTTAAACCGAAGGATAAAATTTTTCAACTCCAACTTATTTTCTTCTGTAGGAATATCAATTGGATAGGTCGTGTTAGTGGATATTGCATAAAAAGCAAGTTTTTCAATTTCGTATCCCATTTCGGTCATACAATAGTATTGAGCCCAAAGCTGATATATTTGCCCCTGATAAATAGTGTTCAGTTGATACTTTCGTTCAATTAGTACTTTTTCTTTGCATTTGTACAAATCTATTTTACCAATTATCCCCAGTTCATTGCTATAAACCGATAAAGAAGTTATTTCATCTTTCCGGCTGCTGTATTTCTTTTCATCAATAGCCACGTGTGCCGCCTTGCCCTGAGTTTGAGGGGTGGCATGTACTAACTCTTCATCTCCACCCATATACACATTATGCAAATAAATGGAATACGGGCAGAAAATGAAGTCGTTGAGCGTTGATATGGAAATGTAATCGAACATAATGGATTTACATTTAATATTATCACCTCTACGAGGTTAATTGATTTGTTGGCTTTATATTTCTACCATAATATAGCCACTACGTGGCTTTGTTTTTTTAAGCTCCGTAGGAGCTATATTATGGTAAAACCACACAAACCAATTCCAAAAGCTCCGTAGGAGCGATATTATTGTTATTCAAAAAATTCAAAAACATATTCATCCTTAAATTCAATTTGAAATATACGCAATAACTCCAGATACTCTTCTTTAAATGAATGTTTTGAATGATGTTTTTCCTGATCCAAAATATAGTTGATTACATTATCGCGTTGTGTACGGGAATATGAAAATCCACCATACCCTTCTTGCCAACTAAATTTACCTACAACAAACTTATTCTCATTTATCCATTTAGAAGAATTTGCTTTCACATCTCTCATAATGTCGGATATTGAACTGGCAGGATGTAATTCGAAGAATATATGAACATGATCTTTGTATCCATTTACCGCCAAGGGGTATTGTCCCTTATTTTTCAAAATACCGGAAATATATCTGAATAAATCAGGGCGATATTTTTCAGATAACAGGTTTTGCCTTCCTTTTACTGCAAAAACCGCGTGAATGTTGAATTGTGTGTACGTGTTTGCCATGATTGCTACCATTTAATTTCTACCATAATATCGCCTCTAAGAGGCTGATTGATTTGTTAACTTTATATTTCTACCATATTGTCGCCTCTACGAGGCTATTGAAATTTCGCAAATTATTCTCAACTCTTCATCTCCGCCCATATACACATTGTGTAAATAAATGGAATACGGGCAGAAAATGAAGTCGTTGAGCGTTGATATGGAAATATAGTCGAACATTTATTCTTTTAGATGGCGTTTTTGTGCAAACTCAAACCACTCTTTGTGTTCAATTTTCATTTCTTTATTTCCTTTGGCAAATACTTTTTCCAATAAATACAATCCTTTTAGCGCAATATGATAAGCCCCATTAGCATCAGCATCGGCAGGAAGCGACCCATTTTCATCGCCATTGCTTTTGAAGAACTCACCTTTACTGTTCTTCACCGGTGATAATATAAAGTCTTCTCCGGTAGCAGCATTGCTATTACGCATTTGCATAGTTAGTTTAAGTACCCACAATAACCGTTCGTAAAATTTCGCTTCCGTTTGTTGGCAAATCAAGGTTATAATATCTTTACCATCGGCGAAGTCAATACCATTTTTCTCAAATAAAGCTATCAACGATTCAGTAACATTGATTGTTTTAGTTTCTTTTTGTCCATTCTCAGTTGTAACATAGGCAAAACGTTTTTCACCTACTGTGCACACTGTCCATTGTTTACGGTAATCGGTTTGTGGAGTTTTGAAGTTGTCATAGTTCAATGCAAATTCAAAGTATTTTTCAGTTGTATTGTAACGAATGCTATCCATATTTCCCAACAGGATTTGAGCATCCTTTATGTTAGTATAATTTAGGTTGAGCAAATTCACAAAACCTGTAGTTGGGTCAATCTTAGAAGTATATGCCGCTGGCACATAGAATAAAAATCCAGACTGTTTGCCCAAGTCTTTAAAACTTGTAAACTTTTCTGTCAATTGATATCCATTTAGTACACCTCCTGCTTCGGTTGTCGATTTTTCTTTGAAAACCAAGTAATTCAGCTTGTCTATCAGCATTTTTTCAAATTTCTGATACACTTGTCGTTCTACCTTAAATCGTCCACGCTTAAACCCAAAGTTTAAATCTTCGAGCACAACAATGGCATTGTTTTTCACCATCATAGTAGCAATTTCATGTATTACCACCGACAGATAGCCTTCTTTCAATTCTTTTATTTTGCCTATTGTTCCCCAACTTTTGCGAGCACCATCGCGCTCTTTCTCCCGTTGAACAAGTTTTTCCTGATAATCGGTATCATTCACCGTATTGAAAGTTTTTTGCTTCAGAATTTCTCCTTTTAAATTTGTCAACGTTAAGTATATCAAATGCCTTTCGCCACGGTCAAGTCCGATAATATTTATATCGGGATTGTTACCCAAAAACTTCCGAACTCCCTCGTTCATATATTCGTTTTTGACATCTGCTTTAAAATTTATGGTCATCGGTACATGAAACAGAAACTTCGGTTTCGTAAACCGTTGGTCTTTCACTATTTCGTGTGAAACGTTTTTTACAGCAATTTTATGCTCATAAGCTTTGGCTTCTTCGCTTAATGGCGTATTGTTTCTGTTATTGTGGTGCAAGAACAACTCGCGATGTATTGCATCCGGAATTGGTTTATGATTAATATCTCTGCGATTTACCATTTTTTCGCCCACTTTATGCGAGGCTGGTTTTTTGATAATACTTTCGCGATAAAACAATTCTGCTTGTCCATTAAGTTTTAGCACCACATTGTTCAGGTTCTCGGGTGTAAACAAGTTTTTCCAATAAAGCGTATGCAGATTAGGACGACCAGTTGTACCTGCTGCAAAATCTTTACTATAGATTTGAAACAGAAATAATTTACCTTCTTCCACCCATTCGTTTATTTGGGTGTCGGGAATATTGGTGAATGAAATTGTATAACAAATTTTGTTTACTTCACTGTAAAAAACATCAACACTTTCATATTTTTCAATGGAACTCAAGGTAGAATAATCATAAATTTCTGTACTTTTATATGATTTAAGGAAATTCATACAGAAACTAATCCAATCAAATACAGCCTTTTTATAACCATCAGAATCAGAAGTCGCTTTAAAATAGTCTTTTTGAAACTTCTTTTTGCTTTCAAATAATTGATTGTTTAAATCATAAACTTCTTTTGTGATACATAACTCTTTGGAGAAAGTCTTTGCATCGTACAAAATATAATCTTTGATACTTTTTGAGAAATGTTCTTTTACAGCTTTGAGTTGAGTACTGCATTTCGGTATCATGGTAGTGATATCCTTAAAATATTTATATACCATTTTCTGGTAACTCGGTTCATCGTCTTTGGCTTTCGCTGTTGCCAGTTTAGGCTTATTTTTTGCATTCATCACACCCAAATAGTAGTTGTTCTTTTTTAGGAATAACACACAAGTATTCGCCTCTTCTTTGTTGGCATCCCAGCCATCCGCCAAGGTTGGGTTCTCAAAATTGAGTTTGATTTTACTTTCTTCACCCATTTTTTGTGTAATATAGTTTCGCACTTTGTTGTAAAGCGGAACTATCAGCGTTAATTGATTGTACAACACATCGAACTCGTTGTAAAAGCTGGCATCTCTGTCCGTTTCTTCGCTTACACAAAGTGGTTTTAGTGTGTGCATAAACTCTTGTAATGAATCAAGGAATACTTTCAGCAATTCAACGTCATCTGTTTGTTCTCTCAAATGAATTGCTTTAGAATAATCTTTTTCAAGTATATATTTTATTTCCTTTTCATATTTATTACCAATGTATTTCACATAATCACCAATGAGAATTGTTTTTGTAACAATTTTATTAGGACGTATCGAATTTTCTTCATCTACAATCGTAATATTTGAAAAGTAATCTTGAATTTGAATATTTTTATCCGATAATTCCAATGCAGTATTTAGTTCTGTAAAACTAAATTCATCGGTTTTTAACCATTTATCTATTTTCTTTTT
This sequence comes from Paludibacter sp., assembly GCA_030653695.1. Taxonomy (GTDB): domain Bacteria; phylum Bacteroidota; class Bacteroidia; order Bacteroidales; family Paludibacteraceae; genus Paludibacter. Next base: position 5,894 of record JAURYY010000365.1, read on the forward strand.
GTTGGCAACTTTTTCAACAGTCCCAAATTTTGATTCTGCTAATTTAAACAAACAAGCGTTCAATTCCAACCACGAACCAAAAAGCTTTTGAGATACCTGTGTAATTCCAGAAAGATTTATATACAATTTACTTTCATCATAATCAGTGATATGGCTAACAATATTTGCTAATTTGTCACAAACATTGATTTTTTGTCCATCCTTTTCAAACTGTTGAATCTCACTGTTATAAAAAGTATAAATACTATCCTGTACTTGTTTATCATTAGCAAACATTTCAGGAATAAATGATAAGGTTTCTCTGTCACTGAGTATTTGTTTAAACAACAACACCATTTTTGTCGCTTTCTTGTTTTTGACAAAGTCGGGATGCTGTTGGCGATATAAATTCACAAATTCATTAAGTCCGCGTTTTTTCATACCGTTTTCAGGTGATACACCACTTAAAATACGGTTATAAAAATTAATTCCTTCTTGAGTAAATGTTCCGTTGAAAAACTCAATAGAAAATACGTCGTCAATTTCAACACCATTCATATATTCAGCTAACTCATCTGATGTTTGCAACAATACTTCAGGGCATTCTGATTTTAATGTTTGGAACACTTCAAGATTTGCAAGAAACTTAGGAAAGTTATCGTGTGTTATTCTGTACGATACCGATGTGCTTATTGCTTCATCAGAGTATATATTCTTCCTGTTTTCATGAAATCCAGTGAAGTAAGTTGAAAAACGGTGGAATGTTTGAACTGCTCGGTTTTTCTTCTCTGAGTCGGAATCTTCTGAGCTTTCTATCCAAGTTGGCAATAAGTTAGAAAGTAAATCTTCCTTGAAAAGATATTCATACGCATTGTGATTTTTAAATGCTGTAAATAACTCTTTTCGTTTCTTTTTTTGAGTCTCTTCCAAAATCTTTTTATCTGTCTCACTTTTTCCATTTTTATAGTTTTCGAGCGCAATTCTAAGCGCGTTCCAATCGAGGTTTAAGTTTTTTAATGCGTCATCGATAAACCATTTATGAAATCCATCAATGATCTGTTTTACTTCTTTGTAATCGTCAGCACGTTGATTGTCATTCTTTAAAATGTCATTCTTTTCAATATACTCTAAGGTTCTACCAATCGGTTTCAATTCAAAACGTAATGTCTTAGAAATAGGATACAATCCCGTAAATTCATTTAGATTATTCATATTCATTAGATTTTATTTAGTTTTAATATAGAGTTCAAAGATAGATACTATTCTCTAATTATCCTAAAATTTACTGCATAATATTTAAATTATCCTTAGGAATTGTCAATTAATAAAGTACTC
>JAURYY010000370.1 GCA_030653695.1 Paludibacter sp.
CTTCTTATACTTATACCAAAGTAAAAGGTAAAAAATTAAAGGATGCTTTTGCAGAGACAGGTACTAGTCTTGGCTGGACTTTTAACCAGTTTATTTACCGTTTCAGAATTGATTATGTATTTTATGATCCTGAGCTTAAACTCGTTGAATTTAAAGTGAGTAGATTTAAAGCATCCGATCATTATCCGGTACATTGTAAATTGAATATTGCTAATTAATCATATTATTAAACTATTTAAATATTATTTTATATGAGTATTCCCACTAACCTGAAGTACACCAAAGAGCACGAATGGATTCGTGTTGAACATGAAACTGCTTTTATTGGCATCACTGCTTTTGCACAAAGCGAATTAGGCGAAATTGTTTTCGTGGAAGTTGAAACCGAAGGCGAAAAATTATCTGCCGGAGATGTTTTCGGTTCGATTGAAGCCGTAAAAACCGTCTCAGAACTTTTTATGCCGGTTGATGGTGAAATTTTAGAATTTAACGCTGAACTCGAGGATGCCCCCCAACTGCTCAACGAAGATCCTTATGGTAAAGGGTGGATAATTAAAATTTCTCTTATTGACAGTTCACAGGTAGAGGCATTGCTTTCGGCTTCCGAATACGAAAAACTTGTAGGATGATAGGCAATTTACAATAAACGGTATAACTCTCTGCATTAATAAATATTGCATTACCCGTCTGACCGCCAAAAGCGAGCACGCAGACTAAGGCAATACGCTGTTAATTAACACGTTTATTGTAAGTTGTTAATTAAATAATTTAGATTCAACTTTTTTAAAAACAAATAACAATATGCAAACGATTGACAATTTTAACTTTTTGGGCAAAAAAGCCATTGTTCGTGTTGATTTCAATGTACCATTGAACAAAGAAACCGGAGCTGTAAGTGATGATACCCGTATTCGCGGAGCTATGCTGACTGTCAAAAAAATTCTGGCAGATGGTGGTTCAATCATCTTAATGTCGCACATGGGACGTCCCGCAAAAAACCCTGACACAAAATACTCGCTGAAACAAATCATTTCAGCTGTTGAAGAACGTGTAGGTCAGAAAATTCAATTTGCTGAAGATTGTGCCAATGCCGATGCTCAAGTTGCTGCATTGAAAGCCGGAGAAGTATTGATGCTCGAAAACCTCCGATTCTACGAAGAGGAAGAAGGAAAACCGCGTGGTGAATTTGCAACAGAAGAAGAGAAAAAGGAAGCTAAAAAAGTACTGAAAGCAAAACAAAAAGAATTTGCGCAAAAATTAGCTTCGTATGCCGATGTTTATGTCAACGATGCTTTTGGGACAGCTCACCGTGCTCATGCTTCCACTGCAGTTATTGCTCAGTATTTCTCAACCGAAAACAAGATGTTCGGTTATCTGATTAACAGCGAGTTGATTGCCATGGATAAAGTATTGAAAGAGGCTCAGGCTCCATTCACTGCCATTATGGGTGGTGCTAAAGTTTCAGATAAAATTTTGATTATCGAAAACTTGCTCGACCGTGTACAGAATCTGATTATTGGTGGCGGTATGACTTATACTTTTGTGAAAGCATTGGGCGGCGAAATAGGCAATTCACTCTGCGAAGCTGATAAATTAGACCTGGCGTTACAATTGCTCGAAAAAGCAAAAACCAAAGGCGTAAACGTTTATATTCCGACCGATGCGGTTAATGCTGATAAATTTGATGCCAACGCCCAAACATGTATTTCGAAAACGGACGAAACTCCCGAAGGATGGATGGGATTGGACATTGCCGACGATACAATCAAAACTTTCAGCGAAGTGATAGCCAATTCGAAAACTATACTTTGGAACGGTCCAATGGGTGTATTCGAAATGGAAAAATTTGCAAAAGGAACTACCGCAATTGCACACGCTGTGGCTACTGCAACTGCTAACGGCGCTTTTTCGCTGATTGGCGGAGGCGATTCTGTGGCGGCAATCAACAAAAACAATCTAGCCGATAAAGTAAGTTATGTGTCGACCGGCGGGGGTGCAATGCTCGAATATATGGAGGGCAAAGTGCTGCCGGGAATTGAAGCTATTCGTGGATTTTAAATGAAAATGTAGGTTATGAAGTTCAATTTTTCGTGCTATAATAAAAGACAAAAGAACAATTCCGATAGCTATCGGGACGGGAATCGGGACTGGAATCGGGACGGGAAAAACGCAGTATATCAAATAAATACAAAATTCAAAATGTATGTTATGTTTGACGTTTATTATATAAAAAAAGGAAGAGCAAAACTCTTCCTTTTTTTATATCCGATTTTTTTAATAATTCTGTTTTTCTTCTTCGAAATAAGCTTGCGGATGTGCGCAGGTTGGGCAAGCTTTAGGCGCATCTTTACCAATGTGGATATGACCGCAGTTGCGGCATTGCCAGTTGATTTCTTCGTCGCGTGAAAACACCTTGCCTGTTTCAACTTTTTCGAGTAAACGGAGGTAGCGTTTTTCGTGTTCAGCTTCCACTTTGGCAATTTTGCGGAATGTAGCGGCAATTACCGGAAAACCTTCAGCTTCGGCTACATCGGCAAAATGAGGATAAGCATCTGTCCATTCTTCGTTTTCGCCCTCGGCGGCAGCTTTCAGATTTTCGGCAGTAGTGCCTACAATTCCGGCAGGATAAGTAGCGGTAATTTCAACGGCGCCACCTTCGAGATAACTGAAGAATTTTTTGGCATGTTCTTTTTCCTGTTCGGCTGTTTCGAGGAAAATTGCCGCAATCTGCTCGAATCCGGCTTTTTTGGCTTCGCTGGCAAACATGGTGTAACGATTACGCGCCTGACTTTCGCCGGCAAACGAAATTAACAGGTTTTTTTCTGTTTGAGTTCCTTTAAGACTTTTCATTTTAGTTTATTTTTAGATGAATATTTATTTCATTTAATTGATCCATTGACCCAACAAAGATATACAAAACCTTTTAGATAATTGTATTCATTTCAATTTAAATTGGACGTTTTTTTACATAAGTTACAAATTGTATCCTGTCTTAAATTCCGTATCTTTGCACTCATTCTTACATTTTTCATTTTTCATTTTTCATTTTTCACTTTTCATTTTTCACTTTTCACTTTTATTAATATATGATTAGTTACCTGCAAGTGGAGCATCTCACCAAATCGTTTGGCGATAATCTGCTTTTCGAAAAAATTTCTTTCGGCATTGCCGATAATCAACGTGTGGCACTTATTGCCAAAAACGGAACCGGAAAAACCACCTTGCTTAATATTATAGCCGGAATTGAAGATTACCAGGGTGGAACTATTTCGTTCCTACGTGATTTGCGTATTGGATATTTAGATCAAAATCCCGATTTCCCAAAAGAATTATCGGTAATTGATGCTTGTCTTCGTTCCGAGAATGATGCTGTGCGCACAATTGCGGCTTACGAACATTGCATGATGTCGGAAAAACATGAAGGACTTGACGAGATTATGACGCTAATGGACTTACACAATGCATGGGATTATGAAACACGCATCAAACAAATTCTTGGAAAACTAAAAATCACAAACTTTGAACAATTAATAGGCGAACTCTCGGGTGGGCAGCTTAAACGAGTAGCATTGGCTAATGTGCTTATTGCTGAACCCGATTTACTGATTTTGGATGAGCCAACCAATCACCTTGACTTAGAAATGATTGAATGGTTAGAAGATTTCCTGAAACGCGCAAACATGGCTTTGCTTATGGTAACGCACGACCGTTATTTCCTCGATCGCGTTTGCAACACAATTATCGAAATTGACCAACAATCCATGTTTCAGTACAATGGCAATTACAGTTATTATCTCGAAAAACGGCAGGAGCGTATCGAAAACTGGAATTCGGAGAGTGA
>JAURYY010000371.1 GCA_030653695.1 Paludibacter sp.
AGTTTATAGTTTATAGTAAGATAGTTTAAAGTTATTAAGAAAGATATGAGTGAATACAAAGATTTTAGGGATTTATCTGCTTATAAAAAAGCTTTTTTACAAGCATGTAATATTTTTGATTTGACTTTGCTTTTTCCAAAAGAAGAAAAATACTCATTGACAGATCAGATTCGACGTTCATCACGCTCAGTATGTGCAAATTTGGCTGAATCTTACCGTAAAAGAGATTATTTAAAACACTACAAGATGAAATTGACTGATTGCCTCGGTGAAAATAGTGAAACGCTTGTCTGGCTGGACTTTGCACTTCATTGTAAATATATTACTCCAGAATATTATTTCAATGCAAACGAAATAAATTCAGAGACAGGCAAATTGTTGACTTATATGCTTAACAATCCGGAAAAATTTGGAGTGAAAAATAGTTTATAGTAAGATAGTTTATAGTAAACTACCCACTATAAACTACCCACTATAAACTATAAACTACCCACTATAAACTACCCACTATAAACTACCCACTACCTACTATCTTACTACCCACTATAAACTACCCACTATAAACTACCAACTACCAACTAATATTATGACCCTTACTCCTACCGATCAATTCATACTTTCTTCCGTTAAAATTAACCCCACACCGGCTGATCTGGAACGGTTGAACAATCTTATTCCGCAAATCGAGGACTGGGATGATTTGGCTAAAACGGCTATTGACAGAGGGATTGGCCCCCTGATTTTTAAAAAAATGCCACTGCTGTCTTCTGCTTCAATGATTCCCGAACCGGTAAAACAGAAATTGCAGGGTGCATATTATCGCACCCTGAGCCGTAGTATAGTATTGTACGATGCATTCCGCAAAGTGGCGGAAGCACTCACTGCTCATAGTATAAAGGTAGTAGCACTGAAAGGAATTTATCTGAGCGAATGGCTGTATAAGGATATAGGTTTGCGCCAGTTCAGTGATATCGATTTATTGGTACAAAAGGAAGATGGGGAGAAATGTCTGGAGATACTTGAAGTGCTAGGTTATAAATCCTCAGGCGATGAAGTTTCCGACATGATAAGTGATCGTGCCGGGATTATTCATTATCCTCCAATGGTTTTAAATGAAGTTTCGGTAGAAATACACATTGATCTACACCATAAAAGAAAAAACTATCAAATCAATGTAGCTGAATTTATCAGATGTGCACTACCAGTAACTATCAACAAAGTTGAGGTGCATACTTTACAGTTATATGATTTGCTGATTCAACTTTGTATTCATTTGGATAAGCATTTTGTTCAGGGGGACATGCAGTTTACTTGTTTCAACGATATAACCAACTTACTTGATGTATATGCAAGAGAAATTGACTGGAACGCTTTTAGTATTCGTTGTAGTGAAAGTAAATGTGAGGAAACTGTTTTTAAGTACCTGCTGCTTATCAATAAATATTTCTTTGCGCCAATTTCTGAAACAGTTTGCAAAAAATACAGTTATTTGTTGATAGAAAAAGATGAGAATTTGTTTGTCAATTATCTGCATGGTTATGTTGGTACATCTTATGGCGCTTCTACTCATTTACAAAATATCCGTCAGATAAGAGGTTTCAGGAATAAAACACATTATTTGCTGCTTGTCGTTTTCCCCACTAAGGAATTTATGGTAAAAGCATATCAAATAAAAACCCAATCACTTTACTGGCTTCATTATCCTTACCGGCATTGGATTGGGATAAAAGGTTTATTGAAAACGGGTAAGAATAAATGATTTTTTGATTGTCAGAGATACAGTTAATCAGTAAATATGTCCGACCAATGTTCAATTTTTACAATCTTCAGTTGTCTTTAATTTGATTGCAAAAAAAGATGTATCTTTGTTATTCAAAAAATCCTAAGTTTTGAATAAAACAACTCTTTTTTAATCTGTTGATATATGCATTATTACCACATAAAGATATTCCTCACAATTTTCCTTGCGGCTTTTCTGTTTCATGCTTGCGAAGTGCCTGCCGATGGTATGTATAAGAAAATTACCTTAGAGCGTAAAAGTTCCATGCCGGGTACTGGCAGGGCATCGGCTGTTGCATTTGCCATCAACGGAAAAGGGTATGTTACTTTGGGCAGAACATTAAAGAAAACAGATTTATGGGAATATAATCCGATAACAGATACTTGGAAAGAAAAAAAACCATTTCCCGGAATAAACAGGGTAAAAGGTATTGCAGCAGTTGTTAATAACAAAGCATACGTTGGGTTGGGATTTGGAGGAGGTGCAGTAATTAAATCAATATTTTTTACTGATTTTTGGAGTTACGACCCACTCACTGATAAATGGGAAAGTTTAGCGGGTTATCCGGGCAAAGCAACCGACGCTTGTGTAAGTTTTGTAATTGGCACTAAAATTTATGTGGGTGCCGGCTATAAGCATTTAACAATGGATAATGCTTTCTGGGCATATAATACCCTCAACAATGCATGGGAACCACTGCAGCCAACTCCGGGCGAAAAAAGATTCGGTGCTGTTGCCTGCTCCGATGGTAACAAAGCATTCTTCGGAACCGGATTCAGGGCTATCAACGAAAATGACTGGTGGGAATATTTTCCGGCAACGGATACATGGAAACAAATGAAAAGCATGCCTGATAAAGGACGTGTTCAAGGTATAGCCTTATCCGTCAGTAACCGTTTTTTTGTAACTACCGGTCGCTATTTTAATGGAAAATTAAACGGAGGTAAAGTATTGAGTGATATTTACGAATATGATCCGGTAACAAACCGATGGTACAACAGGGGAGGTATCCCAGATGGCGGACGTGAAAATGCAGTATCATTTGTTATAGATAAAAAAGCCTATATCGGGTTTGGCGAAAATGATACTACAGTTCTGAATGATTTTTGGAGTTTCGAACCTTAACATTCGAGTTTGTTTTTTTTACTTTAAAAAACCACACAAGTTGCAAATATAACAAGACAAATGATAATCAAACTGTTGTCTAAAATAAAAATACTCATCGGAATTCTATTCCTATCTACGATGGTGGGAGCGCAAAACGACACCATTAAATATGGCGTTACCTTATCGGGACTAACATCATCGGGGCAATATGCACCTTTCTGGTTGCAGAGCTTGGCTTATGGAAAAGTATTTCACACACCAAACACTATGTACACTTCGGTAATGATATTCAAAGATTACGGGAACAAAAGACAGATTTTCGATTATGCATTCAAAGCCGATTTTTTGGCGAGAACCGATATGGACATCATAGGAATTTATGTGCCGGGGAAAAGAGAATATTATTTTCATGAATTGTATGCCAAAGCACGAATTTTAGGGTTAAACCTGATGGTGGGAGTGCACGAAGAAATTATAGGCAATCAGGATTCAACACTTTCGTCCGGTGGATTTATTTTCTCCAAAAATGCACGTCCTATCCCAAAAGCAACCGCTGGTTTTCCCGAATTTATTGCCATTCCCAGTACCGGCGAACTAATATGGATCAAAGGAGCTCTGTCGCATGGTATGTTTCTTGACAATGCTTTTGCCAAAGATGTGTTATTGCATCACAAGTATTTATATTTGCGTTTTGTTTTGAGTGACTTTCCTGTTTGGTTCGAGGGTGGAGTTGACCATTTTGCACAGTGGGGTGGTGTTTTGCCTAAATTTGGGAAAGTAAATACCAATCTAATTAATTATATCCGCGTGTTTTTTGGCAAGCAAGGTGGCAGCGATGCAACTTTAAGCGATCAAGTGAATTCATTCGGGAATCATATCATTTCGCAAAGTGTGAAAGGGGGTGCCAATCTGGGTGATTTTAAAATAAGTGCTTATTGGCAGAATCTTTCTGAAGACGGTCCTTTGAAAATTTTCTGGGGGGCAATGAATAAAGAGGATGGACTATTCGGATTTTCGGTTAAAAACAAGAAATTTCCCGTTATTCAGGGTTTTCTGTACGAATACCTGACTACCACCGATCAATCAGGACCTTATCACGATAAAGATGGGATGATTTATGGAGGAAACGATGGCT
>JAURYY010000378.1 GCA_030653695.1 Paludibacter sp.
TTCCGATAAAGCTATTTCTCTACTGCCTTTTTGATTTCGACCAACTTCGAAGCGGTAAGCTTCGTATTTCGATTTAAACGTTTGCCGATTGTTTGGCAGTTTCATTCGTAAAATTTCATATAACGACTAAGGCTATGGGCAGTAGCCGATTTGCGGGAGACAAAACTGTCGCACTGCGCAGAAGCTTATGCGGGAGATGAGCCTTCTAATTGCATGAATTCGGCTATTGCGCATAGGCGTGTGTTACCAGCTGGCCGTTGATTCCACCATCATTGTCTTCGTATTTTATAGGTTGTCCCAAATTTATATTAAGTTACTCTATATCTTTTGCACCGAGCCCTATATCTTTTGTAAGTTGCTCTATGTCTAATGTAAATCGTCCTATGTCTTTTGCACCGAGCTTTATGTCATTTGCACTAAGCTCTATATCTTTTGCACCGAGGTTTATATCTAATGTACCGAACTCTATGTCATTTGTACCGAGCTTTATATCTTTTGTACGGTGCTCTATATCTTTTGCACCAAGCTACATATTATTTACACCGTGCTTTATGTCTTTTTTCTGTTGTTCTATATGAAACTGTGGTTGCTCAAAGAGCAACCACAGTTTGAATTTCTGTTTTGTAATTAGTGCGTTGCAAAACGTAGTTTAGAAACTAACTTATATTGGGTGCTTGTTGCACCAAATACGGACTTAATATATGATTTTACGTCGGCTGCTAAATCTACCACGCCTGAAAGTGGTTTGTAAAGCAAGTCATTTCGTACGCCACGAGCAGTTTCTAATACGAAATAGATTTTCATTACTTCACCGTTCTTAACTTTCAAGTCAGTTAAAAGCGTTTGTAATGTTTCAATTTTTAATTCTTCTTCGTTTGGATTGTAGTCAGGAATTGATTGAAGAAATGAAATAAGTTTTTCAAAGTTATCCACTCTTTCATCGTAGCCCATTTGTGAAGCTGAAATTTGATTTACTTCTTTTCCTTCGGCTTCCAATGCCGTCTTTTCTTCGTCAGTGAGTTTTGCGCTGGCTCTTTTGCCTTGTAATTTACGCAAAATTGTTTTAGCTGTTTCGTCAGCTTGAATAGATGAATTTGATGCCTTTAAAGCGTTACTCACTTTTGTAAACAAACTACCGGTTGGTTTAAATGCTAACTCACGTACATCAATTGCCGTAAAATTTGCCGATTCAGCGGTTTTTAATGCAATTAAAGACTCGTTAGCTGCTGTAAGCAGAGATTGTAAAGCGGGAAGTTTAATGCTGTCTTTGGATGGATTGTAAGCAACTCCAATTGTAATAACAGCAGAAATTAGAGATTCGAGATTTGTCACATTTTTTGCGTGACTAGTGTCAGACGTACTTGTCATAATTGATTAGATTTGAGATTTGTATTATATTTAACTATGCGACAAAAATAGTTATTATTTTACATTCTCAAAGTAAAATAGAATAATTTTTTCTAAAAAAATCACACTACAAACGAGAGGCTGTTGTAGTGGCGATGCGAAGCATTTTATTCTCCACAGTGTATTGTTTTTTTGTTTCTGAATGCACATCAACTGTCTAAATCAGCAAAAAAACAATGTACTGTGACCGCTCTGCCTATTATCAAAAAGCTATAAAAGCCACTGCAAGACGTTTGAATATAAACACTACCTTGCTGTGGCTTTTTTTGCTTTTTGGGCGATTAAGATATTTCTTCCTGTGGGACAAGTAACAGCTTTTTGCAGCCGTCTATGCAAGGTAAAGCCTTGCTTCCGTCAGCAGACGGACAAGTTTTAGCTGCGACGAAGGCAGAGCCATTAGCCGAACCTGCAACACTCACTACCCTACGCGGAACAAAGAGCTTTGCTTTTAACCCGACATAGCGAAAGACGCTATGTCGAGCCTTTTGCATTTTATTAACCTACGACGAGCAGGGAATTCCATGTGAAAATCATCAATATCAACTTAGCATCGCAATTTTTTATACATTTCACATCCAAACCGCTCCAAGTGATGTGTAGATTTAATAAACTTTCCGTATCGTATGCGAGAATAGTTTTAGATATTCATCCATTTCATAGGTTTTTCGCTGTATTACCCGATATACATATATTTTATTATTTAATACGTAAACTACAGAATTAGGAAGTGACCAGCAGAATAACAGATATTGAGGCTTCCTTCTTAATACCACTTTAAAGGCGTGTTGCACATGTTTCAGATATTTTCTTGAGAAAGTTGGAAATGTTGAATATGAATCTAACTCTCCATCGTAAAATAAAACGTATTTGAAAGGATATTTCTTTTTGTCAAAACAAAACAAGTTAAATTTGAAATAATGTGGGTTAACTCTGAAATAATCATTTGTAGATATTTTTGAAGTGTCGATTTCGAAATTTAAAACAAAAAGTATTTTTGAATCTGAAATTTCATGAACATTTCTATTGTGATTTTTCGTGATAGCATCTAATAACTCGACATCAGAAATACTTTTTTCAGGTTTATTTGATAGCTTGTGATATTCATATGTAAAAATATCTTCTTTAATCTTTTTAATAACTTGCTCAGTATAAGTTATTGAGTCCAGATTGCTGTAAGTGTCATTAATAATTTTAATTAATGATTGACTTTTAGTATGAATAGAAACAAAGGCGAAGAATATTGTAATTATTATTGTTCTCATTGTTATTTAAAGAGTAAGAAACTCCTATATAATTGTTGTTGAGATTGAGTGATAGCATTCGGAACACGAAAATACATTATGTTATAACTCGAAAGATTTTTAATAGTATAAGAACCCACTCTTAAATTAACTACTACTTTATTTGAGTAATACTTTATTGTACGAATATTGTCCACATGATCAACGGAAAACATTCCCTTTGCATGTAACGTAATTTTATCACCACTTTTTAAAACTTGTTTCATACTTTGTAGGTCATCTAGTTTTATATTAGTAAATTCAGATGCTCCATATTCTTTTGACATAATATCCATAAAATTTCTTCTAGACATATACGTTCCTTCTTCATTTATATACCCCACCTTTTTAGTATTATAATCATAGGTCTCTTGTCCATATATTGTTTTGTCGATCTCGCCTAAAGTTGTTGGTACACAATCATTCGTAGCCTTATTACCAGTGTTCTTAATCTTGTAATCTATTACTTCGTATGGTTTTTCAGCATTAAAAAACGACCATTTTGTGTTTCCGTAAGTAATTTTACTGCCCCACCACATGTTTTTTCCTTGCTTAAGTGCCTCCGAATAACCAGAAATACCACCAGCAATACCACCAGTTATTGCCCCTATAAATGCCCCACTTTTGACGCTTTGCTGCCAATTATCTAGGAAATTATTTCCATTCAACAAATTATTACCACCATTAAGTAAAAAACTACTTGCTCCGCCTATTACTGCACCCGAAGCAGCACCAATAGCAGCTCCTGTAATGATGCCAGCTGCTTTAACAGCTCCAGCTACCCAAACACCACCAGCAGCAGATAACCCTCCTACAGCAGCTCCAATACCAAATGCACCCAAGGCATCCCATACATTTCTTATATTTCCTGCAGATATTTGGCTGACTAAATTAACTACACCACCTATGGCTGCACCTATCACAATATGCCAAAACTCCCCACTCGGGTCAGTATAACGGAACGGATTGTTTAAACAATACGCATATCTGTTAAAACTCTGCGTAAAATCCGGAGCCTGCACATAAGGGTCGGGGCTAAGGAAGCGAGCCAGTACAGGGTCATAAATACGGCCGTTCATGTTTATCAGGCAGAAACCACCATTTGTATCGTCGCCAAAGGGCGTCAGGTGTTCATGACCGGTATAACCTCTATCCGTAATGTTAACTCCGCTGAGTAAAATACGTCCACCCCAGGGTGTGTAAGCGTATTCGCTTACCATATTGCCTGTGGCGTTAGTTATGCGCTCGATAGAGCCCAACAAGTCGGTATGCGTGTAATATTTTGTGCCGTTCTTTATTATAAGCGTTAGTCCTGTTGGAGTGTAAACGTAATCAATATTGGTGATATTTGAAAATTCATCAATTTCTTTTTCGTATGAGCCGAAGTAGTAGCGGATTTTGATATGGCCACTTGTTGAGAAATCGTCGTATATGGTTTTGATGCGTTGTTCATCCAAACCATAAAAAATGTCATAAACCTTGGTTATATTATTTTCGTTTAACCCTTGTCGTATTCGGTTCACTTTATTAAACGAAGTATAATCGATAAACTGTTTTTCGTTGGTAACACCAGCGCCCACATTGTCGATGCCGCTCATGGCATGAGGACGGGGAGTTTCGTAACGGTACGTGCCTACATCCGATTTGGTATTGATATTACCATTGGGGTAATAATTCATATTGTGTTTTAATACGCCATTTTGCCATGCTTTTGTAAGCCGGTCCAACTCATCGTATTCAAATTCTTCGCTCCGCCCGTTTTTCAAATCGTTACGGGTGTGCAGATTAGCGGTTTTAGCATAGTAAGTATAGATATTGTTCTGAATATTCGAAGTCGAATTAGGTAAATAGGTTCTAATACTTTCTATTTCTCCACGGTCGCTGTATGAACGTGTTGTGGTTAATCCATTCCCCAAGGTATATTGTGTAAACTGACCCTTGCTGTTTTGTTCGTTTCCTTCCCAAAGTGTTATATCGTTAGAAAGAATTTTGTCTAAATCGCCATAATCATTATAGTGATTATTAGTTTGTAATCCACTTGGTGAAATGCTTGTAGATGGTCGCCATAATTCATCGTAGGTATTACTAAAAACTGCGGTTTGCCCATCATACTCATCGGTAACAGTTTCGGTTTGGTGTAAGGGGTTGTATGTAAAACTCTGTTTATGTACCAATGAGCCTTGTTCTTTCAGTTCAATATTATCCAATTGGCCAATGCCATTACCTGTAGGGACATAAGTATATTTAGTCTCTGTTTTTTTTCCTGAAACAGCTTCGGTTAGAGTTTTTGTATCTAACCTCCAAAGGTCATCATAAGACATCTCTGTAATGTCTCCTTTTGCATTTGTTTGTGTATGTAGTAAACCGTTTGCCATATACCTAAACGAAATATCTCCGGCATTGGGGTCTTTTAGCAGTTTCTGATTGCCGTAATCGTCGTACAGAATTTCGGTTTTACTTCCGTTTGATGTTATTGTTAGTGGTTGTCCGGTAGCATTGTAAGTATAACTGATTGTACCACCGGCATCGGTACGTTCCACTACCAAACCGTGTTTGTCTCTTACCTCCGTTTTCTTTTGGTTAGCATCGGGCGGTGTGATAGTGGTGGTAGTTGGAGTATAGGTATAATCGGTTGTAAGTATTTGCTTACCATCAAATGTTTTTTCTTTTGTTACCCTACCAAGTATGTCGTTATACTCGTATTCGGTATAAAGTGCGGTTTCTTCGGCATAATGTGGCATAAAAGCTTTGGCTAGTTGTCCTTTAGGGTTGTATTCTTTGGTAGATTCTAATTTCTTTCCTTTCCATCCGTTTTGTTCACTATAAATTTCCCTGCTGTATTTATCATAATAATTAGAAACGGAATTAATAATTTTTTTGTTGGTTGCAGTTTGTTTGTACAATGCCCCATAGTTAGAATCCCATGTGGTTGAATATGTAATTTCTTCTCCATTTGGTTGAATTTCCAGATACAGCTTTCCATAATCATTGTATTTATACTCTGTGGTAAACCCATTCACATCGGTTTTTGTTTTCACATCGCCTGTAGCATAATTATAGGTTGTGCTTGCAGTCTGATTCAGGGAGTTGACCTCTGAAGTCGGTAAACGGAAATAATCATCATAACCGTAACTTGTTGATAGTGCAGCGAAGTTCTTTGGGGTTACTGTTTTTTTCTGCAGATTACCTGTAGGGTAGTAAAAATATTCGGTGGTAACTTGACCATCGGTATTGGGGTATGATGTGACAGTACCAACTTGACCGGCGGCATTATAATTTGTATAATTTGTTTGGCTAACAATATCAGGCGTACCCGTACGTTTTTGTGTTACTTTTATGGTTGCAGGCAAATAAAGAATGCTATTTCCGTTACGAGAGACATAAGTGGTTTCGGTAATTTTGGTAGCCTCCCCCATTACCGATTCTTGTTTGGTAACATTCCAGTAGGCATCGAACATCAAATTATTTGTGATTTGCGAAGTGCCATTCATATCATCTATTGATGTAGAATAACTTACATAAGGCATAAATCTGTTTATGTTGTTTTTTCCTTTTTGTATAGCGTTCACTGAATTATTTCCATCTATCACATTATTTATTTGAGATGAACTGGAAATTCGGGTCGTACTGTTGAGTGCAAAAACTTCCTGACTTTTAAGATTAAGTCCAAAATACGCTGTATTAATTTCATAAGTACTTACGGTTTTAATACCTAAACGAGGAGTTTTAGTGGTAATGGTCTCGAATCCTAAAAATCCTTTTCCTCTTGTATGTATCTTAGGTACTCCATATTCGTAATTGGTAATCGTTCCGTTTTTATCTTCATAGCTTGTTACCACTGTGATGGGTGCATGAATATTCATTACTTGTTCAGGAGTATCTGTATTATTCTGATTTGCCACATTTGTATATACAAACTTATCGCTTTGCCCCAACCCATTTGTTATACTTTGAACCCTGTAACGGCTTGATGCATTAACTATAGTAAAAGCCATGTAATTACTGCCCGAACCAAAAACAAGATCTTGTACACCATCGTTGTTAATATCAATATTGATAGGGTCCATTTTCGATAGCTTCGTTGTAGTTCTCTGTGTTCCATCCTCGACAAAACTACCATTGGCATTTTTGTAAAAATACCAATTTGTATATTGATATTTACCTTTACTATAAACTTCATCTCCAAGTATTATATCAGCATATCCATCACCATTGTAGTCAATTATGAATGGTTGATGTCTATCATCTGTTGAGTATTTTAATTTGGGAAGATTTGATAAATCAATTCGTGTCGGTTCGACATTATATCCCCCATTATTTTTTAAAATATACCAGCCATTTCTAATTTTACAATCTTTATCGTTATTTGCCTGAACCAATAAATCGGTCAATCCATCGTTGTTAGAATCAATTGATAAACAGTATTTAAATAAATCTATAGGTGTTGCCCCACCAAATAATGACCAAGGTCTTAGAAACAAGTTATCCCCCCCCAAACTTTTTGAAACAATAATGTCCAAATTATTGTCATTGTAGTAAATTTTTGAAGGTTCATCGTAAGTTAAATGTAAATTGTCTATTTTCCCATCTGCATTAAAATCTCCAATTACCTTTTGTAGAACTCCAGTAGAATAGTAATTTAGTCCATCACTTAAAGTTGACTTTTTTGCTAGCCCATTGTTAGATCCCAGAAAAAACTGTATCTTTTGAAATCTATCAGTATAAGCATCATCATTCTTATTGATAGATGGAATCATTATTAAATCTGGATAAGAATCATTATTTACATCAGAAATCATAAAATCGCAATTTAGATGACCATAAGCTCCTGCATAATATTCAGGATTTGCTAAATATGAAGAATTACTAAATAATTCTATATTGCCAGTTATATCATTATAGTTAAAGGTTTGGATATATTTCTGTGTACCATTTAATTTAATCCCCTCCGGAGTCTCAGGATATTCGTCTTCAACTTGGCACAATATAATTTCATCTTTACCATCAAGATTAATATCTACAATTTTTATAATAGGATTATCATAATTAGTATTGAGACTGTTTCGGTAACGAAATGTTGGCGACAATAATGTCCTTTTGTTTTTTTCTATAATAACCCTGAAAAATCCAGATGCTAAAGGTTTATCCTTGTCGAAAGGTTCAAGACATAACTCAATTTTATCTTGTAAACCATCCCCATCAATATCACCCGAATAAAGTGTTGCATTATCCACATTATTCATATTGCTATCAGTCATTCTATCCACATTTACTAAACTGATTGTGTTATTTTCTGTTCCCCAGTTAATTTTGGACTCTGTAAGTTTTTTATTAGCAACATTATAGGTCGCTAGTGTATTTAGTCTTAAATCTCTGTCACTCTGAATGTAATTGAATGAATAGGTTTTAACTTTACTTCCGTCAGCGTATGTTGTAATGTTATCAAGAATTTTGTCTTGTTTTAACCAGAAACCATTAGTGCAAGATATTCTTTTAGGGACTTTATATTTTGAGCTTCCAAATAAAGGACTATCATAATAGTTAAATTGAATAATGTTCTGATAGCTGTTTGAAGCTCCTAGGTATTTAATCTGAGAAATATACTTCCCCGTAGAACCATATAAAAATTCCATAGTATTCCCAAATACATCTGTAATGCGATTAAGTTTCCATGCTAAAGCGACAGTTACACCTATGCTTATAATGGATGTTGAGGTTAATCTCGAATCCAACGTGCTGCCATATTCCATTATCGTGCCGTCTTTAGTGGTAACAACAAAATGAATATCATCAAATGTAGATTTTGTAACAGTTACACGTGTGTAGTTTTCAAATTCAGTACCATATACAGCACCTTCGGTGAGGTTCTCGTTAGAAAGTAATATTAAGCGTTGCCCATCAAGAGTTAAGCAATCTGTATTGTCAAACGCAATTGTTTTTCCATTTTCACCATCGTAATATAAATTTTTTGGAGAACGACTAATCGCTGACAACCCTGCTAAATCCCATCCAAGTCCCAACAGACCTTGACCACCCTGATTGTTGTAAGTAATTGATAAATTCGGTTGTAAACCGTTGGTGCCGAGAGGGCACTCAATAGCTAACTGATAAGTAGCAGCACCGGTTGGACTAATAGATGCATTACCCTGCAAGCTTCCTACCGGCAAACTAGTGTCAATTTGGTCTGAATCATATATATTATCAACGTAAGGTATATCAATCGATTCATCAAGCTTAAGTGGTGTAGGTCTACCAACATTAAAGTCTGACACCAACGAGGTAATGCCGGAAGTTGAATAATGTATGTTATTCCTTTGTATCGAAACTAACGAGGATTCGGATGCAGCTATTTTTTTTCCATTGCTTGCACAGATATCCCAATATCCAGATCTTGAACCAAAAGTACTTCTGTGTCTGTATGACATTTTGTCAATTAGCCGATTTGTTTTATCATATAATTTAATTTCTTCGCCATCATTCATCATAAGTATACGATCCTGATAAAGTATATTGGGTGATGGTATTGAATTGATTGAAGGAAACAAACTATTTAAAGAAAACCCAGAATTGGGAAAACGATAAGCTAATACTATTAGAGTACGAGATTGTAGATTCGTATTGTCCGGAAATATATAGTTTGTAGTATTATCACTTATTTTCCAACCAGATAAATCAATACTCTCAGTTGTCGGATTAAACAACTCAATAAACTCCCCATTATGATGCACCCCTCCATCTCGAGAATTTTCATTCAAGGGTGTATCATAAAATACCTCAGAAATTACAACCGGTGTTATTTTTGCATAAACGGAAGTAAAACCTACAAACAAGGCAACGACAACACAAATCAGGATACATTTGTTTTTCATATTCTTATAACAAAAAGGGTTATACGATTTTTTTTGATATTACTACTCTTCAATAGGAGAGGAGCTGGGGTAGGTTCTTATTCTTTTACTATTTTCCATTCCTTCATTTTTCCATCTATTATTACACGGAGCAAATAAACTCCTGTAGAAAACGAAGTCATATCGTATAAATAAATAGTCTCGGTAGTTTCTTTTCTTACTAGCAATCGTCCATTCAAATCAGTGAGAAGAAATATTGCAGGATTTTCTGGAACACTTCCTTTTATTCCTATTTTTAAAGCTCCTTTTGTGGGATTTGGATAAATGATTACTTCACGTTCACCAATCATTTCTTTTTGTGGTTCAGTTGCAATAGTATCGGTGGAGGATGTGTTTTGTTTTGCATGCGAAGGCAATACCACTGTTTTATATTTTAAGGTACAATTGCCGGAATCATCGTATTCAAAAGTAATATCTTGAGCAGAAACATTAGTGTAAAAACTAAAGAGAACTAATGTGAAAACAATTCTGATTAATTTCATTTTCATAAGACTATATGTTCTAAGGTTTTTATTGAAACAAAAAAGAGGTTTTTAATAAATTTTGCTTCTTAAGGTCTCTATTTCAGATTTTGTAGTGGAATACTCTGAACTTCCTGCTTTTTTTTGCAATTTTGCCAAAGTATACAAGGGTTTTAATTGTTCGGCAACACTAATAGTTTTTCCTTTTTGGTCTTTAAGATAAGCTGTTACATACTTCCAAACCGGATCATCTATTGGTTTTACCTCTTTTCCACAGAGAGCTTTCATTAAATCAAGACCAGTATTCAAGTTTTTTTTATTAAATGTCTGGGCGTAATTTTCAAAGAACGAATAAGACACGCCACCTTTCCCCTCAAATTTACCTATTCCCTCTAATAGTATGATGCGGGCATTCGCAGACTGGTTTATCTGATTCAACAATTGTGCTCTGGTTTGATAATAGGCACCGATGCTAACTGGAGTTAATGTGTTGACATAGGGTGCAATTGTACTGAGAAGTTGACCGGCTTCAGCCAAATCACTTGCGTTATTCCCGTAATTACTCAAGCTGGTGGCCAATGCAAGCGAGTTGGCTAACGAACTATTTTTAATATACAAATATCTATTAAGTGACAACAAGCGGTTGTGATGCTTATTTTTTTTATAATAGCTTCTGAGTTTTCCTATTGTATCAGTGTCGGTAATATTTTCTTCTAATATGAACGTAGCATATTTTTCAACTTCAGAAGGCTTTGAATTGGTGATATTTCTTTCTAATCCGAGCTTCCAACGTTCTTTTTTTTCTTTTTTTATGGTTTTTTCTCGTTCTTTGTTTTCTGCATCAAAACTCAATACCCTTCTTTGTTTATTTGTGATATTGTTTATTTCTGCTTCTATGCCGTTTTCGGTTAACAATGGTTTTTTCGATTGGCGAGAAACCGTCCACATGTTTTCGTATAATGAAGTGGCGGAAAGCACTTGGTTTTTTATATTATCGGGAAATTTCAATGGCAATTCCCCGTTGTCAGACAAAACTTTATTCCGTCTATCTATAATATTAATAATATCACGTAAATTGAAGTACAAGCCTTTATTAGATTTTTTCAACAAGGTAATGGCTTGAAGTAAAAGTAGAGCGGAAGCCTCCATGATATTATTTTCTCCGTATTTGTTTACAAAGGCCAGTTCTGCTTTCTTATTTCCGGTACACAAATCGACCATACGCAGACTTAATCTATGCATAAATAGAGGTGCTTGAGAATTTGCCATTAGACCCTGTCTATAAAGTTCAGCAACTTCAAGTGTTTTTTGTTGCGCTCCCAAGACTTTTGCATATCCGTCATAATATGATATATGATCAGGGAACAATGTTATTAGTTGTTGGTAAATTTGTGTTGCTTCCGAATATTGTTTTTTGTAAAAGAATTCTTTGGCCTGTTTATTTAGTAAAACGGCATCGATTGTTAAGTCATCATTTGTTGCCGGATTTTTTGCAGCAAAGAGTTTTAAAGGAGAGCTAATTACAAATAAAGTTCCGAAACCTAGGAATGAAGACCGTAAGAATTCACGGCGGTTGAAATTTTTACCCATAAAGAATAAGTGTAATTAGGGTTATTTAAAAAAGGGAAATTTTGATGGACTCGACACCTATCATTTCACTACCTCGGTTAGCGTTTTCTTTAAACTAAAAATTTCCCGTTGCAAATATATTACAATTAACCTAATTATATACTATTTTAGGAACTTTTTTTTAAAATAAAATCAAACAATATATGTATGCGTTGAATATCAGATATTTATGTTAATTATTGTGATTTGTTTTTTTTTCACTGTTTTGTGTTTCATGATGAAATTGCAGATATTTTTTTTTCGGCTTGCTGGTAACGGTTAGGCACTAAGTGCCGTTGAAATCCTTTTTTAGCCTTGTGCTGGATTTCAATGGCACTTAGAGCCGTGTTATATGATAGTTTTTTTATTTTTGAACAAGTTTCCACGCGAAGCGTGTTTCTTTTTCTTTTTC
>JAURYY010000265.1 GCA_030653695.1 Paludibacter sp.
AAAAAAATACCGATGTGTGTTTGGAATAGCGACCGACGTTGCTGGGAAATGCCTTATTCCGAAAAATATTTAGACGAAGTAAAACAAATTGCAGCACAATTTGTATTGAATTTCGTCTATCACGAAGAAAAAAAGCTGAAAATTCTGCCCCGCAAATCGAAATATGATATAAAGAATTACCGTACTTGTCCGCAGAGCTATATCGACAAACTGATAGAACTTCGATACAGTAAAAACACGCTGGATGTTTATACCGATTTGTTCGTTGAGTTTATCAACTATTACGAGAATGTAGAGTTAGGCGATATTACAGAACCTATGATTATGGATTTTCTGCGCTATCTGGTAAACGAGCGACATGTTTCTACTTCGTACCAAAACCAATCCATTAACGCTATTAAATTTTACTACGAAAAAGTAATGCGTGGCCAACGCAAAGTATATTTAATTGATCGCCCACGTGAGGAAACATATCTACCCGAAGTACTAAGCGAACAAGAAATAACCGCTATACTCAACGTAACCGAAAACCTGAAACATAAAGCTATTCTAATGACAATTTATTCAGCAGGATTGCGAATTAGCGAAGCTATTAACCTCAAAGTAAAGGACATTGACAGCCAACGCATGCAAATACGAGTGGAGCAAGGAAAAGGCAAAAAAGACCGTTATACGCTACTTGGAATTAAAACATTGGAAATTTTACGAAAATATGTAGCTGAATATAAACCAAAAATATGGTTATTTGAAGGAGCAAAAGGGGAACAATATGCTCCGAGAAGTGTTCAAGAAATTCTAAAAAAATCAGTTGCAAAAACCAATATAAAGAAAAGAATATCAGTTCATACGCTGAGACATTCATTTGCTACTCATTTATTGGAATCCGGTACTGATTTGCGGTATATACAAAGTCTTTTAGGACATGCAAACAGCAAAACCACAGAAATTTATACTCACATTACAACAAAAGGATTCGACCAAATAAAAAGCCCACTTGACAAATTGGAAATTAATTAAATTAAAACTTGATAATTACAAAAAATATTCTATTTTTGTGAATAAATAAACTTACGCAACAAAAAAATACCATTTGACACGTAAACATCAATTTCCGATATGCGCAACTATAGTAAAAAATGTCTCTTTTGTATATTGTTGTTTTTCAATACTATAAAAACAAAAGATATGTTACTAAAGCGGATATATGCGCAACTGAGTTGCGCATACAGGAATTAGAGTTGCGCATACATCGATGTTATATGCAACCAAATAAAAAAAAACTAACTTTGACAAATAATTTAATAATTAAAAAGTGCGGAGTCAGCACGATAAACACTGACAAAATTAAAATGAGAAAATTTACAATCGTACTGACAGTTTTAGTTGCTCTGGCAATTACGACCAATGGGCAAATTCCAAACAGTGGATTTGAAAACTGGACAACAGTGGGTAGCTATGAAAATCCTACAGGTTGGGCAACATGGAACTCATATGCCGCAGGTCCTTTCTATTCTTGCACAAAATCATCAGACCATTATCCTGCATCTGTGGGCAATTATTCTATCAGATTAGAAAACAATACTTCATTAACCCAATTGACAGGTGGATTGGGCATGGCAATGACAGATACGTTTGCTTATCCTTTCCAACCTGCTTTTCCTATAAGCGGACACCCTACCAGTCTTTGTGGATATTATAAATACATGCCACAAAATAGCGATACCATGTGGATTAGAATAATTCTTTTTAATAATGGTTCAATAGTTATGGATGAGCAAATTACATATAACGCTACTGCTTCAACATGGACACCCTTCACCATCCCCTTTGACACTTATACTAATGCTGACAGTGCAGCTATACTTATATCGGCATTTTTGCCACAAGGAGCAACGCCTGTACCATATGGCAATTCAGTACTCTATGTTGACAATCTGAATTTTGATAGTTTTATTGCTTCTGTATCTGAACAGACTTCAGTAAACACTGCATTCAGTTTATATCCAAATCCTGCTTCTGACATTGTTACTTTAAATATAAATAACGCAAACAATGCTGACTTGACATTGAATATTTATAATGTAATTGGTACTTTAGTTAAATCGGAAATATTGAAACAATACAACCGACAAATTAATATCGGAGATTTATGTGACGGAATTTATATGGTTGAAATCAAAACCAAAGAATGGACGAAAAAACAAAAACTAATAATTCAGAAATAAGATTGGCAGCATATAACACGGTATATAAAAAATTGGGCAGATAGTGCTGAATTTGAACTGTGTAGCTCGCATTTAACTTTGTGCGGTTAGATAGGTTTGATGCTCCGTAATGCCCAACTTTTCATATACCGATACCGTTATATGAAATTTAACGAATGAAACCGCCAAACAATCGGATGACGATTAAATCGAAATAGGAAGCCTAACGGCTTCGAAGTTGATCGGAATCAAAAAGGCAGGAGAGAAATAATTTTATCGGATAGCCGATTTTGCTTTCGAGCAATGATTTTCTGTAGAAAACGAAAATCAATTTCGATTTAAACGTTTGCCGATTGGATTTTATTGTGTTGGCTGTGCATTCGTGCGATTTTTTAACAAAAAAATCTCTATCTTTGATTTTTGAACAAGAATTCAACTCCAGCTCATATCCATAAACATATAAGCAAGAGTTGAAAGAGAAAGAAACACGCTTCGCGTGGAAACTTGTTCAAAAATAAAAAAACTATCATATAACACGCCTCTAAGTGCCATTGAAATTCAGCACAAGGCTTAAAAAGAATTTCAACGGCACTTAGTGGCGTTCCGTTGGCGTTCATTGGTAAAAACAAGAACAACATAACACTAAATTTTAAACACTAAATTCAAGGAGGACAAAAAATGAAAACAAAACAAGTACTTTTTACGCTGTTATTGGCATCTCTCATTTTGGTGAGTTGCGATAAAGAAAACGACAAAACAGGCAAATTAATTTTTAGAGGAGTAAAATCAGTTACTGATCAAAAAACATTAAGAAGTAGTAAGTCAATTACATTAAACACGACTGTAATGGTAACGGAAAACATGAAAGTTACTCTAACGGAAATTTGGGTTTCACAAGGGCTTGTTGTAGTTGGTAAACCAGATGATTTGACTTGGTATAAAATTGGTGAAAATAACGTATTGAAATTCTTTGATGAGTATTCATTCACCGTAGAAGACTTGCCGGTTGGTGTATACAGGAGTATTAAAATGAACCTGAAAAACATCTGGTACCGCTATGCCTACCCTCAATCAAACCCTTCTCAGAAAATTGAAATGAAGCAAACTATGGGTAGTGACAACGATCCGTGCGATGATGAAGATAAATTGGTTCCGACAAACTATTTTTCAGATGGAGGAAATCATAACTTAGTGAATAATGTTTTCAAATTAGTTTCTGAAGGTGAAAAGGTAGGCGGTTTTGAAATAAAAGAAGGCAAGTTAACAATATTATTCATGAAGTTAAATGGCGCTGGTGGAGATGGCGTTGCTCCATGCACCTTTGAATGGATGGATATTAATAGCAATGGTGTATGGAATTGTGGAATAGACCAATTAGATAATTTCAATTGCCCTCCGGAAGTGCAGACTATGTTTGATTTCATTGTTAAATACGAATAAAACCTTTAAAATATCTTAATTGAATAACAAAACCAACGAAACGCTAACAAAGTGTAGTAGTAATAAGGGTTTCAGTGGTAATTCAAGCTCCCGATAGTTATCGGGACTGCCCCGCATAAACTTTTGTGCTGGTGGACAAGGCCGAAGCCCGCAATCCCTTACTGCTGCTACACTCAACCGTTATATGAAATTTTACGAATGAAACAGCCAAACAATCGGGTGACGATTAAATCGAAATAGGAAGCCTGTGGGCTTCGAAGTTGAGCGAAATCAAAAAGGCAGTAGAGAAATAGCTTTATCGGAAAGCCGATTTTTGCTTTCGAGCAATGATTTTCTGTAGAAAACGAAAATCAATTTCGATTTAAACGTTTGCCGATTGGATTTTATTGTGTTGGCAGTGCATTCGTTCGATTTTTTAACAAAAAAATCTCTATCTTTGATTTTTGACCAAGCGTTCAACTCCAGCTCATATCCGAAACATATAAGCAAGAGTTGAAAGA
>JAURYY010000015.1 GCA_030653695.1 Paludibacter sp.
ATATTACACTGATAATTATAAAATACTTTGTTATTTATCTCGAATTAAATTTTCACGCAAAGTCGCAAAGACGCAATTTTTTACTTTCTTGATTATCTGACCTTTAAATTTATTTAGCAAGACACAAAGCGAAAAACTTAACAGTTTTTCATTGCGACTTAGCGTCTTTGCGAACAAGATACATTTTTTATAACGAACTGTTGTACACATGAAACCAAAAAATATTATTTTAACTTTTTGTCTAATTTTGTTTCTTTCAATATTCTGTCAATCAGATAATCTGCAGGCGCAAAATTATAATTTTGTACTGGTAATTGATGCCGGTCATGGTGGTCATGATGCCGGTGCAGTAGGTGCAATCGCACGTGAGAAAGATATTAATTTAGCGGTTACTTTAAAACTTGGGACATTAATCGAACAGAATTTCAAAGATGTTAAAGTGGTTTATACCAGGAAAACCGATATTTTTTTACCGTTGCAGGATCGCGCTGATATTGTAAATAATAACAAAGCCGATTTGTTTATATGTATTCACACCAACGCAACCAAGGGAAGTACAGCTTACGGAGCTGAAACTTACACGCTCGGACTTGCCAAATCGAAGCAGAACTTAGAAGTAGCCATGATGGAAAACTCGGTGATTTTGCTCGAAGATGACTATAAGACAAAGTATAAAGGTTTCGATCCTTCGTCTGTCGATTCGTACATTATGTTCGAATTTATGCAGGATAAATATATTGATAAAAGTATTGAAATTGCATCGGCTATTCAAAACCAGTTTGTTAGTTACAGTCGCCGTCACGACCGAGGAGTACGTCAGGCAGGATTCTGGGTTTTGCACCGTTCAGCTTGTCCCAGCGTGCTCGTTGAATTGGGATTTATATCTAACCCATTAGAAGAAAGATTTTTAGCAAGCGAATCGGGTAAAAATGATATGTCTGCTTCAATTTACAATGCGTTTGTGAAATATAAAAAAAATCACGATAAGAAATTAGGAATTGCCATTGATAAAAATCAAAAATATGAACTGATTGAAAAAAGAACCGAACTTGCAAATACAGAAAACAACTCGCGTGAGAAGACCGAAAATAATCAACTTAACAAAAATATTATCACTGATACTACAAAAGAAAGTGTGAATTCAAAAAACGCAAATCAGATTTCGGATACTGTAAAATCGGGAAAAACAGCATCGATAATTAATAAACCGGAACGACCTAAAGATAAAATGAGGGCAAGCTCCGTAAGTAATCAACCGGTTTATAAAATTCAATTATTTGCAATACCCCGAAAATTGAACTCGAATGCACCTGAATTTAAAGGATTGAAAGATGTGAATTTCTATTTCGAAAATGGGTTCTACAAATATACAGTGGGTGAAGATAAAGATTATAATACAATTGTAAATTTGAGAAAAGAAATTCTGAAAAAATTCCCCGAAGCGTATATCATTGCATTTGTCGGAGATAAAAAAATGACCGCTAAAGAAGCATTGATTTATAAAAAATAAATTTTGAAATTTGTAAATATTTTGATTATCAAATAAAAAGAAAGTAATGAAAAGAAAATTTTTTACAAGAGAAATTAAAGTTGGAATTATGGCTGTGGCAGCTATTTTTATTCTCTATTTTGGATTGAATTTTCTGAAAGGTGTCGATATTTTTTCACCAATCAGTTATTATTACTCGGTTTATAATAATATTGGAGGTTTAGTTCCATCCTCGCCTGTGTATGTTAAGGGTTATAAAGTTGGTCAGGTTGAGGGAATTAAGTACGATTTTACCAAAGAAAATTCGTTTGTCGTAGAAGTGTCAGTGAGCAAAGATATAAAAATTCCCAAAGGTGCAAAGTTAGAATTGTACGATGATGGATTAATGGGTGGAAAAGCTTTACAAATAGTATATGCACCTACATCCGCATTGCAGAATATTTACAGTCCGGGCGACACCATCGAATCGCAAATAGGTGGCGGATTGATGGCGCAGCTATCGGGCGAATTGATCCCAAAAATTCAAAATATCTCTACTCAGGCTGACTCCTTGTTAAGATCGGTAAGATTGATGATTGAAGGCAAAGAACTCAACAATAGCTTATCCTCGATTGAGAAAACTACAGCCGAATTAGCAGCTACATCTACACAATTGAAAAAAATAATGAATAATGATTTTCCCCGTATTTTAGGCGATGTTAATATTTTGACTTCTGACTTCCGCCAAATAACAGGAAATCTTAAAAAAATTGATTATGCGGCAACCTTTGCAAGCATCGATTATACGATTAAAAATTTAAACTTGATAACCGAAAAAATAAATAAATCGGAAGGCTCAATCGGATTGCTACTTAACGACAAAAGTTTATATCTAAATTTATCAAATACTGCTCAAAGTGCTGACAATCTACTTATTGACCTGAAAAGCAATCCGAAACGTTATGTTAATTTTTCGCTTTTCGGTGGAAAAGTAAAGTAAGCTCTTATTTAGATGGAATTTAAATAACAAAACTCACTAAAAAAAGCATTAATAAAATTTCATAACCGCCGAAACTCTGATTTTAAAAGAGTTTCGGCATTTTTTCCCTTATAATATTGAAAAAGACTTGCAATTTGTTAATTGCTTTGAAATTAGGCATATTACAAACCTATTAAAATCAAGTTGCTAAATATCAATAAAGTAATATATACTTCTGATATTAAGCTAAATAAAAGAAATTTGAAAATTCAAAAATAATATTCATTTTTTTTCCTCGAAATTTTTTTAGAATTTTGTAAACCTGAAAATAGCCTGAAAAAAATAAGTAATCATATTTTTTAACATAAACAGGTTTTTATTCTTTTGTTATGAATTTGAAAACCACTTATTATTTTTATAAATTACCCGAATTACCATGTTAAATCTTCCCGAACAATTATGGAGTCGCTGTCTTAGTGTGATAAAAGACAATATAAGCGAAGCATCTTATAATACTTGGTTTTCACCCATTGTAGCATCACAGTACGAGAATAATATTTTTGTTTTGCAGGTTCCCAGTCAGTTTTTTGTAGAATATATCGAAGAAAAATATATTGACTTGCTCAAAATGACACTTTACAGGGTTGTTGGGTTGGGAACACGTCTTGAGTATCGGGTTATGATAGATCAATCTAATGGAAAAGGCACTCAAATCCCATCGACAGGCGAACATGCTAAACCTAAGCCAACCACGAACCAACAGGCATACATAAGTCCATATCATAAGCCACAGTTGCCCGACATTGATCCACAATTAAATTACGCTCATAACTTCAACAATTTGATTGAAGGGAAAAGCAATAAACTGGCGCGAACTGCAGGTACAAGTATTGCCAACGAACCCGGAAAAACAATCTTTAATCCCTTGTTCGTTTATGGTCAATCGGGTGTAGGGAAAACTCACCTCGCAAATGCTATTGGCATAATGACAAAGCAGTTAAATCCCGAAAAAAGGGTACTGTATGTTTCGTCCAATACGTTTCAAATTCAATACACCGATGCAGTAAGAAACAATACAGCCAATGATTTTCTGAATTTTTATCAAACTATCGATGTATTGATTGTAGATGACATACAAGAATTTGCCGGCAAAACAGGTACTCAAAATACTTTCTTTCATATTTTTAATCACTTACATCAAACAGGAAAACAATTGATACTAACCTCCGATCGTTCGCCGGTAGTTATGGTAGGACTTGAACAACGATTGTTGACGCGTTTTAAATGGGGATTATCGGCAGAGATTGAAAAACCCGATTTTGAATTACGCAAAGCAATACTTCAAAATAAAATATATCGCGATGGATTAGAAATTCCTGAAAATGTGGTGAATTTCATTGCCGAACATGTGGTGGATAATGTACGCGACCTTGAAGGAACGCTTGTGTCCCTTATGGCTCATTCAACTTTAGCGAACATTCCCATTGATTTAGAACTTACCAATAAGGTGGTAAGCCGTATTGTTGCAATAACCCATAAAATAAATACTGTTGAGAGTATCCGCGATAAAGTTTGTGAGTATTTTTCCTTGTCGGTTGATGCTATTTCGACAAAAAGCCGCAAACGCGAGGTGGTTCAAGCCCGTCAAATTGCCATGTATTTGTCGAAACAATTAACAAAAAACTCTTTGTCTTCAATTGGAATGGCAATCGGTCAACGCGACCATGCAACAGTTTTGCATGCCTGTAAAATTGTAAACGACTTAATGGATATTGATAAAAACTTTAGGTCGAGTGTAAAGGAAATAGAAAATATATTGAAACATTGAATAAATTAACATACATAGTTAAATGCTTGTTAATTAAATATATAAAAAAGTTGCTTTGTTATAAAGCAGCTTTTTTTTTTGAAATATCTTGTCAAAAATTCAATGGAATAGAAAAAATAATGTTATTTTTACAACCGAAATAAAAACTAAAAAAAATGATCTATAAATTTACTATACTATCCGATGAGATAGATAATTTTGTACGGGTAATCAATATTGATTCCGAAGCAACTTTCTTCGATTTGCATACTGCAATGCTTGATTCAGTAAATTTCAAAAAAAATCTTATGACTACCTTCTTTATTTGCTCCGACAATTGGGAAAAAGAGCAGGAGGTAACACTAATAGAAATGGAATCGACTTCGGAATATGACAATTTAGTAATGGATGAAACCAAACTCGATGAATTAATAACTGAAGAAAAACAAAAGTTGATGTATGTTTTCGATGTAGTGTCCGATAGAGCTTTCTTTATGGTATTAAGCGAGATTATACCGGGAAAAACATTAAAAAGAGCACAATGTATTAATTCTGAAGGAAATCCACCACAGCAAATTTTAAATTCTCAAGATGTCAATTATGCTTCGAAAATTAATTTGGATGAAAATTTTTACGGCGATGAAGATTACGAATTAGATGAACTGGATGAGGAAGGATTCGGAGATTTAAACCTCGATAACAGTACGTTGTTTTCCGAAGATCCGAAATTCTAATTTCATACTGAAAGTCTATTTTTAAACAAAATAATAATATAATAGAAAATAATTTCTTTTTATTTTCTGGTTTCTGATTTTTGTTCTCCCCGCAGAGGTGGTATTTTACAATTGTTTTTACAAGGGGGCATGCCCCCTTGTTGCTCGTTTTCGTATTTTTTAGTTTTCTCCGCAAGGTCGGGATTTTCGATTTGAAGACAAGGGGGCATGCCCCCTTGTTGCTAATTATCGCTTTACTTTGTTCTTTACTCTAAAATTAAACAGATGAAAAAAACCCTGTTGGTAATTCTTGGACCTACCGGTGTCGGAAAAACCGAAATCAGTCTCCGATTGGCTGAACATTTCGGTTGTCCGATCATTTCATCCGACTCGCGTCAGTTTTACAACGAACTGAAAATAGGAACTGCTGCACCCTCCAGCGAACAGCTGAATAGAGTAAAACACTATTTTATCGGTTCGCATTCAATATTCGACGAATACAATGCGGGACAATATGAACAAGATGTAATATTATTGCTTACTGAACTTTTTAAAATACATGATATAGTGATGATGGTTGGCGGTTCGATGATGTATATCGATGCGGTTTGTAACGGAATGGACGATATACCGACCATAGATGCTGCAACCCGCGAGTTCTGGATAAACCAATTCAACTGTTTTGGGTTGGATTTTATTCAGCAGGAGTTAAAACGACTCGACCCTCAATATTACGAACAAGTTGACCTATTAAATCCAAAACGGATTATACATGCGTTAGAAATTTGCAGCATATCCGGAAAACCTTATTCCGAACTAAGAAAAGGTGTGCGGAAAAATCGAGATTTTGATATACTGAAAATCGGTTTAACACGTCCGCGCCCTGAACTTTACGAACGTATTAACGCGCGGGTTGATGAAATGATGGGCGAAGGATTGCTCGAAGAGGCGAAACAATTTTTCGAGTTTCGTCAACTCAACACCCTGAATACGGTGGGTTACAAGGAACTTTACCAATATATGGATGGGACGTGGACGCTTGATTTTGCCATCAATATGATCAAACAGGATTCGCGCCGGTATGCCAAACGACAGTTGACTTGGTTTAACCGCGACAAACAAATTCATTGGTTTCATCCCGAAGATCAAAAGAGGATATTTGATTTTGTTGAAAATTTACAAAAAACCTAACCACAAAAATTTACGGGTTTTTAGATATAATAAATGCCATAACTTTCTGCGCAAACATTTATTTCACTACCCGTCAGACCGCTTTAAGCGGTCTGACGGATTACCGTTATCCACATTTAATTAATACGTTTATTATGGTATGAAAATTAAAGAAAACTTCTCCCTACTTCCCCACAATACTTTCGGGTTGAATATAAAAACAGATTTTTTTATTGAATTTAATTCGGTCGAAGAGCTGCAAATGGTTTTACAATCGGATATTGTTAAATCAAATCGGGTGCTTTGCATTGGTGGTGGTAGCAATCTGTTGTTTTTGAGTGATTTTAAAGGTGTTGTACTTCATTCCAACATTCAATCCGTAACAATAATAAAAGAAGATGCTGATTCAGTTTTTCTGGAAGTAGGATCGGGTGTGAACTGGGATGATTTGGTGGCGCACACGGTTGAAAACGGTTGGGGAGGAATAGAAAACCTCTCGCTTATTCCGGGAGAAACAGGTGCTTCGGCATTGCAGAACATCGGCGCCTATGGTGTTGAAGTGCAGGATGTGATCGAAAAAGTAAAGGCTGTAAACATTTCAACCGGAAAAGTTCATGATTTTTCGCACGATGAATGCAGATATGGGTATCGAAGCAGTACTTTTAAAAATGAGATGAAAGGAGCATATAGTATTACATCGGTCATTTTAAAGCTTTCGAAAAAGCCTGTTTTTAAACTGAATTATCCGCATTTGGAAGAAGAAGTATTAAAAACGGGCGAGATAAGCCTGACGAACATCCGCAAAACTATTATTACAATTCGCGAAAGCAAACTCCCTGACCCCAAAATATTAGGAAATGCCGGCAGTTTTTTTATAAATCCGGTTATTTCGAAACAGCATTTCGAAGCATTACAAACTCAATTTCCCGAAATACCTCATTATTTTGTATCGGAAACCCAAGAAAAAGTACCCGCAGCCTGGCTCATTGAACAATGTGGGTGGAAAGGAAAGCAGATTGGAAATGCCGGAGTACATGACAAACAGGCTTTAGTGTTAGTAAACTTATGCGGTGCTACGGGATCCGAAATAGTGCACTTAGCTGAGCAGATTCAACTTTCGGTGCAGGTAAAATTCGGCGTGGAGTTGATACCGGAAGTGAATTATATTTAACAGAGTCAAGAGTCATCCCGATAGCTATCGGGACAAAGAACAAGGAATTTTATTTGAAAATTTTTCGTTCATTAAGCGCTTGTTGGTATTTCTTTGCATTTTGTTGGTGTTCATTCCATGTAACTGCAAAATTATGTTCGCCATTCAGCGTTTCCTTAGCACACATAAATACATAATCGTGGTGGGTGTAATTCAGTACTGCATCTATTCCGTTTACCGAAGCTACACGAATAGGACCTGGTGGTAAACCTGTATTGCGGTAAGTATTGTAAGGCGAAATTTTAAGCACATGTTCAATCAGTATGCGTTTGAGACTAAAATCCCCGACTGCAAATTTAACAGTAGGATCAGCCTGGAGTGGAATGTCCTTTTTTAGGCGATTTATGTATAAACCGGCAACAATGGGAAGCTCGCGCTTGCTATTAGTTTCTTCTTCTACAATTGACGCTAATATACTTACCTCTGTTTGTGTTAATGGAATTGACGCAGCCCTCATTTTCCGCTCGTTAGTCCAGAATTTGTTATACTCCTTCATTATTCTTTCGAAAATTTCCGTTGCATCTAAGTCCCAGAACACTTCGTAAGTATCAGGAATAAAAACGGAAATTGAATTGTAGGGATTCAGATGATTGACGGATAAAAATGCGGTATCGTTCAGCAAATTTACAATTTGAACCGAATCGGCCATTAATTGAGTCGATAATCTTTTGGCAAGTTGTTCTTTGGTGCGGATATTGTTAAATGTCAGCCGAACGGGGGTTTGATTGCCGCTTCGGAGCTTGCGTATGAGTTGGAAATTATTCATGCCGTTTTTAAGTTCGTAGCGACCCGGGCGAATCTTTTGTCCGTAGCCCAGAAATTTGGATGCCTGTCGGAACGAAATGGTTGAAAAAACATTTGCATTAAGTTCGAGCGAATCGATTACATGCTCAAAAGTGCTATTGTCAGGAATTCTTAAATAGGCTTTTTCATCCGATTTTTTCTGAATATTGGGTGCAAAAAACAAAAAACCAAGATAAAAAAAGACTAAAAGAGCTGAAACTCCCATCCAAACAAAAGGGTGAGTGAGTTTCAATATGTTTTTCAGTTGGAACTGCCGATCTGTCATATTTATTAATTTTACAATTTAAATATAATATAAAGTATAGATAATCAGGGCTTAGTGTATATTTGTAGGAGGTGCGTTCAGTAATTGTTTCCTGATGAATGGGCAAAATTACTGAATAGTTTTGATATTTGTTTGTATTGCAAATACTTTAATAGATAAAAACCAAACAAGATGTAGATTTTTTAGTTATAAAATAAAATTTTCCACAATAAACAGCAGCAGTTTTTCAAAAATGGTTTTGTAAATTGAAATTTACTTCCTATATTTGCACCCGCAAAAGCGAAGTAAGGAAGTTTGGGTGAGTGGCTGAAACCACCAGTTTGCTAAACTGACGTACGGGCAACCGTACCACGAGTTCGAATCTCGTAGCTTCCGCAAAACGCCGAGAACAGCAATGTTACCGGCGTTTTTTGTGTCTTTAGTTGGATTGTATTGTGCCGATTGGCATGCATTTCAATCATCAGGTAATTTAACTATTATGTATAAGCGGTCTGACCGCAGGATTATTTCTCTGTATTTAAACGTTTTGGTTCATAATACACCATTCTTTTAAGTAGGGTATCGAAGATAGTCTCCATATTATTTCG
This sequence comes from Paludibacter sp., assembly GCA_030653695.1. GTDB lineage: Bacteria > Bacteroidota > Bacteroidia > Bacteroidales > Paludibacteraceae > Paludibacter. Next base: position 9,004 of record JAURYY010000015.1, read on the forward strand.
TCTATTGTACCTGAAATGATATTCTTCAAGGTATCCTTGTAACCTATCTTTGCTGCAATGGTGATGTATTCCTCTTAACCATCCTTTCAAATTCATAATATGAATGTGCATATCCGGATGATTCTTTCCTCTATTCGATGGAATCTGTTTCAACTTAGGATATTCCTTTTTTAATGGACTGTATCCAGTCCATTCATCTGTTATTATTTCCGCATCTTTTGAAATATGAGCTTCAAAAAAAGGGAGAAAAGAAGCACTTGAACCATTCTCTATTATTTGAGCACATGCTCTGCCGACTCCATTGAATGGCAGTTTTTATAGTGCCACAATTACCAATTTTTTCTTGCCTTTGCTTCTTCCTCGTTTTTGTGTTTCTTCGCCACCTATATAGCATTCATCTACATGAACTTCCCCTGTTAGTGGGTATTGTAGGCTTCTTTCCATTGCCTGCTGAACTTTCCATTTAAACTCCCAACAAGTCATTTGACGTTGCTCGAACTCACTCGCCAACTCTAATGAAGACATTCCCTTCTTTTTTGTACACAGCCGAAAGGCTATGTGAAAAGCTATGTGAAGCGGAATCTTACACTTGTCAAACATAGTTCCAGAAGTGGGACTTTCATCATATCCACACTTTACACACCTACGAGAATGAGGCTTTATTCCTTTACAATAACTTATGTGATTGCATTTCTTACAAGTATATCAGTGTTCCCATTTTATATCCGAAAGGTATTTATAACAGGTTTCATCTTGGTGAAACCTAAGCGTGAATTTTATTGAATTCAAACCTTCAAATCGATCTCTTGTCTCCATCTGACAAAGGTAGATATATTTTTAGAAATCCTGCGGACTAACCGCTTATGAGGCTGTGTAAAAACATTAATTGAAAATGATAATACTTTCAAATTGAAACATGAAGTTTAAATAAGGGAATAACGGAAAGACACTTTTGCTTCTTTTTCTACTAAGGTTGACAAACAAAAATAAGGCTTAATTCTTCAATAACCTTATTTTTAATATATTAAACCTTAGTAGAAAACCAATCAACAAACCCAACCTTATTACTTTATTCTAAAAATGCATCAACTATCAATTCGTAACTAGCAGATTCAACTAATTACTTTTTTACACAGCCTCTTATACCTATAAAAACAAATAACGAGTCCATTGGACATAATGTTGAGAAATAGAAAAAATAATGAAAATAGTCAAAATAGTCAATGAAAAATATGGTAGATTAAAAAAATATGTTATATCTTTGAGAATTATTAACACAAGTTATCATAACCAACCTTGTGAAACTTGACAACTAATTAAGTAACTGATAGATAGATAGATAGATATATATATTTTTGAAAATATATTGTTTTTTTTGTGAAAATCAAAAAATATTTTCTAAATTTGGACATTATTTAAAAAATATTTAAAAAAAATGGATTAAGGGTTCCCTGCCTGTGCCAACACGGCAGATAGGTGCTATTTTTTTTAAAATGAATTAATAGAACCCCCTCTTTAGTACAATAAATTACTAAAAATGAATTGGGAAGCTAAAATCATCACTCATAAAAAAGAAAAACGAATTGCGGTCTATTTTGAAAAAAATGCAGCCTTGATTACACGGATTAAAGAAATTTATGGAGCCAGATGGAGTCAAACCTTAAGAGTTTGGCATATTCCAGACTCGATGGACAATAGAGGACGATTTAATTTAGAGCCAGATTCCCACTCTATTCCGTCGCCCGAAGGAATCGCTCAAATCGAAAAATTCAAACAATGGCTTCGCTCAAAACGGTATAGCGAGAATACTCTAAAAACGTATAGCGATGCTTTGAAATCATTTTTGGTTTTTTATCGTGAAAAGTCTATTTCCGAAATTACCAATGAAGATGTGATTGTTTACAACAACGAGTTTATATTGAAGAACAATTTATCCGCATCATACCAAAACCAAATTGTGAATGCTATAAAATTATTTTTCAATACAGTGCAAAACAAAAAAATAGAAATTGACAAAATTCATCGACCAAAACGGGCTAAAATTTTGCCCAATGTGTTGAGTAAAGAAGAAGTTAAATTAATTTTAAATGCACATGCTAACATCAAACACAAAACGATGTTATCCTTAATTTATAGTTGTGGTTTACGCCGAAACGAATTATTGCACTTAAAATTTGCTGATATTGATTCTAAAAGAGGTATTGTAATCATCCGTCAAAGCAAAGGTAAAAAAGACAGAATTGCTCCTTTGTCGCCAAAAATATTAGAAATGCTTAGAGAATATTATATAGGGTATAAACCAAAAGTATGGTTGTTTGAAGGACAAAATCCTGGAGAATTATATTCAGAGAAAAGTTTGCAAAGTGTTTTAAAACAAGCTCTTGAAAAAACAGGAATTACAAAACCTGTTAGTTTGCATTGGTTGCGCCACAGTTATGCTACCCATTTGCTGGAAAGCGGAACAGATTTGAGATATATTCAAGAATTATTAGGACATAGTAGTAGCAGAACTACCGAAATTTACACGCACGTAAGTACGAAAAGTATTCAACAAATAAAAAGCCCTTTTGATGATTTATAAATATTTATTCATAATTTAGCAAACACAAAAGGATGGCGTTTATCAGACAAAGCC
>JAURYY010000017.1 GCA_030653695.1 Paludibacter sp.
TTTCTCGCCCTTTGACAGAAAAAACGAATTGTACATATAATTGAGTGTATGTATTTGCCATGTAAGATGAAGATAACAGGGCTACGCCCCTTTGTTTTAATAATTCATATTTGTTTTACGAAGATGTCAGGGCTACGCCCCTTGTTTTTGTTTTTGCTGTTTGTTCTACGAAGATAACAGGGCTACGCCCCTGATAACTTATGATTGATGTTGCTTCTAAAAAAACATATTACTACTTTATTTTGTGTTACGGAATATTCTGTTTTGTTGAAAGAATATTGTTTCACACGATTAACGATTGAACCTTTTATTTATTAAAATATTTTCCTGTAAATATGACAATAAGGTGTGCCGTGTTTTTTGTCGTAATACTCCTGATGATAATCTTCGGCAACCCAAAATTCTTCTGCTTTTCTTAATTGAGTAGCAGGTTTAAAACCTTTATCCTGAAGAATTTTCATGTATTTTTCAACCATTTTTTTCTGCTCATCATTTACATAAAATACCACCGATTGATATTGCTCGCCTATATCCGGTCCCTGACCTCCTACCTGCTCAAAATTGTGTGTTTCATAATATAGTTTCAACAGCTCTTCGAAAGTAGTCATCGTAGGATCAAATTCTACCTCAGTAGTTTCGATATGACCTGACATTCCGGTGCAAACTTCTTTGTAGGTCGGATTCATGGTTTTTCCGCCCATGTAACCCACAGTAGTCTCAAGCACTCCTTTGGATTTCATAAAATGATATTCGGTGCCCCAGAAGCAACCTGAAGCGAAATATGCTTTTTCCATTTCTTTTTTGTTTTGTATAAATTTCATTGATATTGAATTAACGCAGTGACGGGTATTTTTGACAGTAAATCCTTCTCCGTTAAATACATGTCCTAAATGCCCACCGCAATTGGCACAAACAATCTCAGTGCGTCGACCATCAGCATCCGGAATTCGTTTTACAGTTCCCTTAATTTCATCGTCGAAACTTGGCCAACCGCAATGTGAATCAAATTTATCTTTCGACTCGTACAATGGAGTATTACATTGTTTGCAAACATAAGTTCCTTCACTTTTGTTGTCAACATATTCGCCTGTGTATGGGCGTTCGGTGGCTTTATGTAAAATAACAGCTTGTTCGTCGGGTGTTAATTTGTTATATTTCATTGGTTTATTGGTTTGATTACATGCTGTTTGTGTTACAAAAAATAATATAACCGGTAGTAAGTACTTTTTCATATTAATTTTTGGAGAAAGAACATTTAAACTATTTGAATAGTTCATTAAGATAAAAAATTCACTTTTCTTTGCTTCATGGTTACATTTACGAATTAATTGTATTACATTATTTTTCAGGAAAATTTAATATCGAAATTATGGAAGAAAATTGAGTATCGAAGTAGATTAAATAGTTTCTTTTGAGTTTAACGAGGTTTTCTTTCAAATCATCTTCGGTCAAATCAGGATATTGGATTAATAAATTTTGAAACAATTTTTTAAAAGATAGAATCTGGTTTTCAGTTTGTAATAAAATCTCATATTCGATTGTATTATTAAATATTATCTTTTTAATTTCTTTTTTATTAAAATACTCTATATAAATCAGTTGAGTATTCTCAAATTTCAAATGATAAGAAAATTCATTTTTCTTATAAAAATTTTCAATTGTTCTGAAATCGTACCAGGAAACGCTGTTTAACATTTGATTTCTTCTGAAACTGAAAAAATCCCATTGTTCATCAATCGGAATAAACGACCGTGGTATAAAATCAGTAATGGGATTTACGGTATAATTACTTCTTTCGGCATCCGACATTTTTCGGTAATATTCGGTTCCCTTGTATAAGTTTAATGTCAGAAATTCATGCACAAATTCCGCATTTTTATCATGAAAAAAGAACCTGAGGAAATGAAGATTATTAATACTTTCGTAAATATCATCTTCGGTTTCGGATGGTATATCCTGCAGAATGTTGACTTGTGGTCGTATTTTGAATTTTAATGCAGATTTTACAAATAGTATGTTTTCGGAAAATGTATTTTCCTTTTTCATTTTTTTTAATAGTCCATCTGTAATCGCCTCGTAACCTATAAACAGATATTTAAAACCTGCTCTTGACATTTTGCTGAAAATTTCAGGCGTTATCTCAGCTGATGGAATCATTTCGCCATAAATTCGGAAATCGTTTTGAATATTTTCTTTGAAATCAATCAGCAAGTCGAGCAGTTTTTCGAATCTGCCTGCTTCTTTACCAACAATTTCGTTATCAACCATGTAAAAATTATTGATACCGTACTTTTCAGAACACATTTTTATTTCTTCAAAAATATTTTCAGCGTTTCTTTCCCGAAAAGCTTTATCAAGTGAATATGTACAGAAAGAACATTTATTCCACCTGCAACCACATACTGTATGAATAAGCAGCTGAACTTTATCCTTGGGAATGATTTTATATTCAGATAAAGTATCAATATAATCGCTTATATCAGGAAAAATATAATTTTTAAAATCAAGATATTTCGATTTTGCTGTTTTTGATATCTTAATTTCGCCTTTTTCACGATAAACAAGTCTGGGTATATTTTCAAGAATTACGGATTTATTATCCATATAATTGCACAATTCAAGTAAAGGATATTCCCCTTCGCCCCAAATTGCATAATCGAAATTCGGATTTTTTTTCAACATGGCCACAGCTGAATCTTTGTTGTTCAAGCCGCCAATCACTATTTTACTTACAGGATAAGTTTGTTTAATTATTTTAGCAAGCATTCTTCCGGGAATCCATTGATAAAATTTGGCTGAAATACCATATAAAACAGCCTGATTTTCGTCCTTTTTAATTTCGTTATTAAAGATTATATCAGTCAAACTTCGTATTTCTGATAAAGAATTATCATAAAAATTATCTTTTGTCTTGTAATAGGGTTTTAGTGTCTGAAGGTAACTTAACAGCCTTTTTTCTATTGATTTATCTTGAAATTCTTCGGCTAATTGGGTCAAAAATGGAAAAAGATTACGAAAAAGATCGTGATTATTTTCGTAATACGACATAACCGGAAACATAAGAATATTCCAGTAAATAGTTTTGGCTGTGAATCCATTTTGATTTAGAAAACTCTGAAGAATAGAGAATGAAGAGGAAGGATGGTCAATACGTCCGGGAGGGAGATGATTCAATATTACCTTCATAGTTGTTGTTATTTTCGAAAATCAAATTAGGGAATAAAAATTATTAGTCTCTATCTAAATTTTACAAATTTTTAGTGAATCTTAATGCTGACAAATTTAATAAAATTATTTAAATAAAAAACGCCCCTTTTGAGGCGTTTTTAAATTTATCTTAATCGGTTTAATGACTTTAACAGCGCAATATCTTTTCCAATAGCCCTCACCGCCATAAAACTCAATACAATATTGACCAGCGGAAATGCAGTTACAATTTCGAGAAACCAGTCGGCATGAAGTTTTTCGCCCGCTATCCACAGATAAATAAACAATAAGCCGTAAAACCCTGCCATAAATACAATATTGACGATTATCAAACGGATTTGCAACGAGCGTTTTTTGTATAAAAATATTGTAATAAATGCAATAACGGGCACAATGGCTGAAATTGCCGATAAAGCCCAAACATTTTCAAAATACTTATTTCCGGTAGTTTCTACCAGATTAATTCCTTTATAATTTACAATATATTTTAAAGTTTCATCCTGATTGTACAATCCTGCAATAGGGGAAAAAAGGGTGAAACACGAAAGTATAACGATCAGCAATAAATATAGAGATTGAATCCGCTGTATCATAATTTTAAAAGAAATTTATTTTTGTTTTTTCCATTTCTTATCACGCACTTTATAAATGCGTTCGATAATATCTACGACTTTCAGTCCTTCAAGTACATTGGTAGTAATATTTCCTTTATCGGTCAGTTTTTCGATCACGTTTTCGATTACATAATGGTGATTTTGAGCCGATCCTTTGTATAATCCATAATCGTTGGGTGGATTTGAAGGTGCTAATTCAGGCATTGTATAATCTTTCACGTGGCATTTAACCACTTCGTTCATATACTGTCCGGCCACTTTTACAGTCCCTTTTGAGCCGATAATGGTTATGCTGCTTTCGAGATTGGTATCCCAAATTGATGTTGAATAATTCAGAGATCCCATGCCGCCGTTTACAAAGTCGAAAGTAACCACGCCACTATCTTCGAAGTCGGTAAGATTTTTATGATTAAAATCGGCAAAATTACCATGTATATTATGTATATCGCCAAAAAGCCAGTACATAATATCAATAAAATGTGAGAATTGAGTGAACAAGGTTCCCCCATCTAATGCTGCATCGCCATGCCAGTTCCCTTTTTTGTAATAACGATCGTCACGATTCCAGTAACAATCTAATTTAACAATAAAAATATCGCCTAAAATCCCATTATCAACAATCTCTTTCAACCAAACCGATGGTGGAGAATACCGGTTTTGCATCACGCAAAACACATGACGCGACATTTCGAGCGATTTGAAAAGAATGCTTTCAGCATCGTTTTTGGTAAGCGCAATGGGCTTTTCTAATACTACATGTTTTTTGTCTTCTAAGGCTTTCAAGGCATACTTGGCATGATATCCGTTTGGCGTACAAATATTTATGACATCTATATCGAGCCGGGATGCGAGTAATTCATCGAATGAAGTAAAATACTTTTCCTCAATATTTTCGAGTCCGGCATCCTTTTTCGACAAAATATCACAAACAGCTACAAGTTCCGACTCCGGATTTTTACGAATCATTTCGGCATGTCGTTTACCTATGTGTCCCTGTCCGATTACTGCAAATTTTATCATATAAGTTTAATTTATTAATAATGCTGTTTTAAAAAATTCATTTTCAAGAAATCAACATCATTTTGGTTATTGTTAAAAAAATATTCTTAGAAATCCGTTATTCAAAAATTCGCTTCACTTCACCGTCTTTGTACTCGTATTGCTGACCAGTTTCGGGACAAAGTGCTTTTCCTCTGAAATCGAAATTCAGGCGATGACCGTATTCGCTCACCCAGCCGATTTGTTTCGCGGGATTTCCAACCACTAAAGCATAAGGTTTAACGGGTTTTGTTATGACTGCGCCGGCTCCAATCATAGCATATTCGCCTATTTCATTGCCACAAATGATGGTGGCGTTTGCACCTATGCTTGCCCCTTTTCGAACCAAAGTCGGTGCATATTCGTTTTTTCGGTTCACCTGGCTGCGCGGGTTGATGACATTGGTAAAAACCATGGATGGACCCAAAAAAACATCATCTTCGCATATTACACCCGTATAAACCGATACATTGTTTTGTATCTTTACATTTCGCCCTAAAACAACTCCGGGCGAAACTACCACATTTTGACCGATATTGCAATTTTCACCGATGACAGACCCACTCATAATGTGCGAGAAATGCCATATTTTGGTACCGTTTCCAATGTTACAACCGTCATCTACAACAGCTGTTTCGTGTGCTATATAATTCATTGTATTTCGTGTTTCGTGTTCGGGAATACAAGGGGGCATGCCCCCTTGTATTTACTTTTCTACAAATTCTAATACGTTTTTTGTAATATATTCTAATTGATCTTTTGTCAGTTCGGTATGCATAGGCAACGAAAGTACGCAACCCGAAAGTTTTTCGGCAACCGGAAAATCGCCCGATTGATAACGCGTGTCAGCATATGCTTTTTGTAAATGTAATGGCACCGGATAATAAATCATTGCCGGTATTTCTTTGTCGACAAGGTGTTTTTGCAAACCTTCGCGGTCCACATCCACAAGTTTGAGTGTGTATTGATGAAAAACATGTGTCGATTTTTCACTTCGTGCCGGAATTATTAATTTATCGCAACCACCAAAAGCTTTATCGTAAAATGCAGCTGCCGATTGACGACTGACTGCGTATTTATCCAAATATTTCAGCTTTACATCTAATACTGCAGCCTGAATACTGTCTAAACGGGAGTTTACACCCACAAAATCGTGATAATAGCGAACCACCATGCCGTGATTGGCTATGGCGCGCATTTTTTCGGCAAGTTCATCATTATTTGTAAAAATGGCACCACCATCGCCAAAACAGCCTAAGTTTTTGGAAGGAAAAAAAGAAGTACAACCAATATCGCCCATACACCCCGACTGAACTTGCCGTCCGTCCGAAAAAGTATATTCCGAACCAATTGACTGACAAGCATCTTCGAGCACATATAAATTATTTTCTTTTGCAATTTGCAAAATAGCTTCCATATCGGCATTTTGTCCGAACAGATGAACGGGGACAATTGCTTTTGTTTTAGGCGTTATTGCTTTTTTCAGCGAATCAATCGAAATGTTGAAAGTATCGAAATCGACATCGACTAAAACAGGAGTCAGACCAAGCAAAGCAACAACTTCGGCAGTAGCAATAAATGTAAAAGTGGGAATAATTACTTCATCGCCGGGTTTCAATCCCAAAGCCATCAATGCAATTTGGAGGGCATCAGTTCCATTAGCAACAGGAATTACATGTTTTACGTTCAAGTAATTTTCGAGATGATGCTGAAACTCATTTACTTTTTCGCCTTTAATAAATGCAGTAGTATCAATAACTTCCTGAATTCCGACATTTATCTGATCCTGAATTTTTAAGTACTGGTTTTTAAGATCAACCATAAGAATTTTTTCCATAGTTCACTATTATTCTAATATAAATTCAACCTCCTGTGGTGAAATTCGTATATTATTTATGCATGATGTATTATTTGAAATCTTAAGTTTATATTTTCCATCTTTCGATTGTTTGATTTCATTAAAATCGATAAGAACTTGAATATCTGTTATTTTAAAATTATTAAAATGGCTTATTCCGATATTGCAGGTAGCTTTTACAACTGCCGGAAAAGTTCGCACATTTAAATTAGAAGGGAAATTTATGGTGTTTACAGGTATTTCAACCGTTTTTTCGGTGAACATTTCGACATAAAGCGTTATCAGCACTTCGTTGATACTGTATTTTATAAATTCCTGTTTTTTTAATTTCACCGTTTTAACGGTAGTATCTTTAATGTTTTTTATTGAAATAAATTCGGTTTGAATAAATTTCAAAGAATCCAATATTTTTTTTGGTCCATAAACATCAATAATCGAAGGTTTTATATCAATATTGCTACTTAACATGTATTGATGTTCGAGTTCAATATTCGTAACTAATTGAACGGGTAACTTTTTTACAGCGAGTTTTTCGTATTTTATTAAAATAGAATCAGGGTTAATATGAATTATTTTTGTTGATGGCAATAAATAGGATTGAAGTTGCCTGTTCAATTGTACATCATTGATTAAAATTTCACCTTTCTCATTGTACTTCATGTTTAAATCAATATTCAAAGGTCTCCGTTTTTTGTTTGAATATGAAAAAAGATGCATCCCCATATCTCTGATATCAACCGAAATATGAGTAGGTAATTCATTAGTAAAAGCAACTTCGGCAGGTACATGCACGAACTGAACGGGGATAATGATATTAATATCTCTGTTTTTATCTAATGCATTCACAAACCAAAAGCCGGCTGATAAAGCAACAAACAACAAAAAGCTTAAAACATCCTTTGCGTACAAAAATGATTTAAGCTTTCGTGTCAATAATCTCAAAAACCCCTTAATGCTTTTATCAGCCATTTAATTCAGTATGTGAAAAATTGTTTTAAGTTATCCATCAACCTATTCCGACTTGACAGAAAAACTCATCCCATAAAAAATATGAGACATTTTTCATGTTATTTTACCGGAGCCTGAATATCCTGAGATGAAGCAAACACAGAGTTTTTATCAACTTTAATCCGTACATTTTCAGCTATTTCAATGATTACGGTGTTGTCATCCTTAATTTCTTTTACTTTGCCGTAAATACCGCCCGAAGTTACCACTCGGTCACCTTGTTGCATGGCTTCGCGTTGCTTTTTTATTTCTTTCTGACGTTTTGACTGTGGACGTATCATGAAAAAATAAAACACCACAAAAATCAAAACCATCATAAAAATTCCGGTCATACCGCTTGTGCCCCCGGCAGGCGTAGCTGCTTCTAATAAGATACTTAATAAATTCATATTTTTCCTATTTTAATTAATTATTTCACAAAGATAAAAATTATTTTTTGTTTTCGCTAAACATTTTCACTTTGATAAGTTTATTTTCTTTTTTCAGTTCAGTTACTATATTGTCGAGTACCCCGTTGATAAAAGTTCCGCTTTTTTCGGTGCTGTAATTTTTGGCTATTTCTATGTACTCGTTCAGCGTTACATTGATAGGAATTGTTGGAAAATCCATTAATTCGGAAAGCGCGACCTCCATGATTAGTATGTCCATAAAGGTAATGCGATCTAATTCCCAGTTTTTAGTATTTACATCAATCATTTCGCGGTATTTAGTGCTGTTTGTTAACACACCTCGCAACAATTTGCGGGCAAACTCGGCATCTTCCTCATCTTTGAACATGGGTAATAAGGCTTGACCTTCGCCATTTTCCTCTTCAAATCGTTTTATTGTTTTAATAATGAAACTTATCACTATTTCAATGTCATCAACCCAGTAAATACTCTGATCTTCAAGCGAGTTATCCAATTCCTCATTCTGAAGGATTACCTTTTTATAAATTTTTCGCCAGATATCTTTGTCCGATGCATAATCAGTCGAAGGCTGATCCATGTATTGAGCATAAAAAACACTTGATGAAATTTCTTCGAACAATTCTTTTATTATCTCAGGATGATGAACCCACGAAAGTTTATTCTTTTTCAAATATTCATTAAACTGATCGGTTTTGGTAAGTTGAGCTATAAATAAATTATCGATAAACCTGGTGTTTGGATTTAAATCTTCAGTGGTAGGACGTAATTTATTGCGTTTCGATTCGATACGCGATGCAGCAAAACGAGTGATTTCGATAGAAAGTTGCAAAAGATGAAAATACAAATCATACGTTTTTTCGATACTGTGAAACAACTCCTTTTCGGCAACAGGTATAGATTTACCTTCACCTTTATAAAAAGAATACAAAATTTGTATTATTTTTATGCGTAATAAAACACGATTAATCATAAATAAAAATGTGAACGCTTTTCAAAATTTGCCACAAAAATACGCATTTTTTTTTTACAAATACATTCAATTTCCCAAAAAATTATGAATCGTCAATTGTTACGAACTTTAAACTGCTGTAAATATGGCAAAATACTTAAAAATTGATTACTTCAAATAAAAAAACAGTACTTTGTTTGATATATTCAAAAAAAATACTGAAATTTGACACGAATTTAAAGTTTAAAACGCTTTTAATATTTTGTTTTAATATAATGTTTTAGTAAACAGTTGGAATTATGGAAGTAGAGAAAAGAAAAATTGAAATTGAGAAAAAGGACAATGAAATCATTTACTCAAAAGCAATTAAAGCCGGAAAGAGAATTTATTATTTAGATGTCAAAAAGAGCCGAAATGAAGATTTATTTCTGGCAATTACCGAAAGCAAAAAAAAGGTGGTAGGACATGACGAAGACGTTCAGGTTTCGTACGAAAAGCATAAGATATTTCTTTACAAAGAGGATTTTGATAAATTTGTTGAAGGACTTGTAGATGTAGTAACTTTTATCAAAAACGAACAGGGAGAAGCTCCACAGCGCGAATACAGACAATCATCAGTAGAAGGAACTGAAACTGGGACTGATGCCGAAGAAAAGACTGACGACGAACCGAAAAAAGGTTTCTTTAATAAATTTAAATTTTAGTGGTTCTTCCCGCAAGCGGGAGGTTACTTCGTTTGATTGGTTGACAGATTTAAATATTTGACAATCAACTGATTAATATTTTAATAAATGATTAAAAAATATTCATGAACTGTAATCAGGTGGTGAAGTAGGCGATGGTTTACCTGACTCCTGATTCTAAAATTTGTAAATGAAAAGTTTCGCAAGCGACAATTATTCTGGCATACATCCCCAAATACTTGATGCCATTCAACATGCTAATAAACAACATGAAGTATCGTATGGTGTTGACTATTATACTTCAAAAGCACTCGAACAATTCGAAAATATTTTCGGTACTGTGAAAGTGCTTTACGCTTTTAATGGTACCGGTGCTAATATTATCAGTCTGAAGTGCTGTATTCTGCCTTTTCAGGCAGTTATTTGCGCCGAAACAGCGCACATAAATTCGGACGAATGCGGTGCTCCTACACAAAATATCGGGTGTTCACTGCTCACTTTACCAACTCGGGACGGAAAACTGACGCCTGAACTAATAAAACCCCTGCTAAGCAGAATCGGGAATGTGCACAATACCCAACCCAAAGTAATTTCAATCAGTCAGAGTACAGAACTTGGTACGGTTTACACACTCAATGAGCTTAAAATCTTGTGTAATTTTGCGCACGAAAATGGTTTATTAGTTCATTTGGACGGTGCACGCATTTCAAATGCTATTGCTTCGCTCGGCGTAAGTCTCAAAGAAGCCACCGTCGATTGCGGAATTGATATAATGAGTTTTGGCGGGACAAAAAATGGTTTGATGATGGGCGAAGCAGTGCTCATTTTCAACGATGTTCTAAAAGAAAACGCACCATATTTTCAGAAACAAACTGCACAGCTTTTTTCGAAAAACCGGTTTATTGCCGCACAATTTATTGCATTGTTAACTGACAACCTTTGGCTTAAAATGGCTATTCACGCCAACCGCATGGCTCAGTTATTAGCCGCCGAAACAAGTAAAATTCCTGAAGTAAAAATTACCCGAAACGTTGATGCAAATGCAGTTTTTGCAATAATACCGACTTATGCCATTGAAAAACTGCAACACAAACATCATTTTTATATTTGGGACGAACAAACCAAAGAACTCCGCTGGATGTGTTCATTCGATACCACCGAAGATGAAGTGTTGAATTTTGTCCGAACATTAAAAGAGTTGATTCGTTAAGATTTTTATAATCAGGTGCTATTTGTATAGTCTGTTAAATCGGATTTGTAATTTGTTTCTACTTTTTCGTGGATTTTAAATCAGCTTATACTATGCAAACAATTACAAATCACCTGCGACAAACATCAATTTGAGAGATATGACACTATAATAATCTGTAAAAACTCCAAAACTTACTCCAAAAAAAGCCTGTCGTTTTACTGACAGGCTTTTTTTTAAAATTCAAAATCAGGAAAATCCAATATTGGTTAAGTCAACTGATTATTTATGTAAAATGATTATCCGCAAAGTGTGCAGAGCAGTATTAAATGATTTTAATTTGAAAAAGAAGGGCGTAGCCATGAAATCTTCGTAGAAAAAATATAAAATATAGAAATTGAGGGGCATAGCCCTGAAATCTGGGATTTAAGATATCAGGGCTAAAGCCCCTTTGCTCGAATCATTTCATTATACTACGAAGATTTCTGGGCTACGCCCCTAAATATCAGTTCGAAAAAAACATGAAATTCAGATAATCATTGAAATGATGTATTAATTGCGGATAATCATTTTATGTAATTCATTAGATTTAAAATAACTTGTAAATCAAGGTTTTATTTAATTATAAATTGTGCATTAGTAAATCTGATTACCTTACCTTTTCTGGCTTTTATTCGCACCCTGACTTGGGTCTTTTTGCAATGGTTTGGGCAAGAAACTGCATGGATACTGCGTAACGTAATTATCACCAAACAAACGGTTATGTATCACTGTGTTTTTATATATATCCCAATCGAAGCGACCTTTTTTGCGGAAGTATAAAGTAATAAATGATGAACTTATGACAATAAAAGTTGAATAAAGTATTGCCAACCAAATCATTTGGTTTTGAATAAATGGTTCTTTGAAACTCAAAAGTATTACTGCAAAAGCCACAGGTCCGTTTTGTATTCCTGTTTCGAGCGATATGGCTCTTTGATGCAAAGGAAACATACCCAATGCTTTCGATAAATAATACCCAAATAAGAAACCTGCCAAACCCAAACCAATTGCAGCGATATATACTGTGATGGGTGTTTCGAGAAAATATTTTCCGTGACGGAAAAATGCAGTAAAAATAAGATAAAGGATGACTATCATTCCTACAAATCCGGCAGTATCTTCGGCAGTTTTTGCCCAGTCGGGCGATTTTTTCCGAAGAATCATTCCTAAAACAACCGGCACCAAAACCAATACAAGCGAACTTATAATATCTTTTGTTGGAATCACAAATTCAGAAGTTTTGTTCATAGCTTGCAAACTTTCGGCAAAACCGGCGGTATAAAGTTTCAAAAGCAGTGGCATCATAAACAAAGCCAGTATGGTCGAAGCAGTAGTCATCGAAATACTTAATGCTACCGAACCCCTGGAAAAGTAAGTAAACATATTAGAAGTAGTACCGCCTGGTAAACATCCAATCAGAATAAGGGCGATAGCAAATGCAGGATCTAAATTTAAAACAGTTGAAAGTCCGAATGCAATCAAAGGCATTAACCCAAATTGCGATAAAAAACCTATCAGTACGCCGCGCGGACTTTTGGCGATGGCTTTAAAATCGTTGATTGTCAAACTTGACCCCATCCCGAACATAATAACGAAAATCATGACAGCAAGCAATGCTTTGTCAATGTCTATTAATAATTCTGTTGTAAATACCATATCTAATTTTTTTATGCTGTTTTAAATAAATCATTAATAACATCATTGTATTTCTTTTCAACTATATGACGTTTTATTTTGAAAAGGTTTGTCAGCTCATTTCCAACCTCGAAACTTTCGTTCAACATCCTGAAATCTTTTACTTGTTCAAAATGTCTGAAGCCATTTTGTGATGAATTCAAACGTTTTATTTCGGCGCGAATAATTTTTTGAACATCATTATTATCAACAAGTTCGGCGACTGTTTTTACTTTAAAACCTTCCTGGCGGAATTTTAATACTGATGGAACTATGATTACACCAATAAATTTTTTATCCTGTCCAACTACCATGCAATGCTCAATATATTCACTTTGCTGCAAACTCATTTCAATTGGCTCCGGTTCAACATTTTCGCCGCTAAGAAGCACTATGGTCGATTTGGAACGACCCAGTATTTTCAAACAATCATTGTGGGTCATCATACCCAAGTCGCCCGTTCGCAGCCAACCATCAACAATAGTTTTATTTGTTAATTCGGCATCTTTGAAATAACCTTTCATCACTTGTGGTCCTTTAACCCATATTTCGCCACGCACACCCCTGCCATTGTGTGCCTTTTTTATATTCGGAAAAAGAACATCTCCGGTTTCAATATCTACAATTTGAATTTCAGTTTCGGGCAAAGCCGGTCCAACTGTTCCTACTACCAAATTTTCAAAAGCCCTAACTGAAATAACCGGCGAAGACTCCGTCATTCCATATCCTTCAAGTACGGGTATTCCTACATTGTTAAAAAACCGGTCGATATGAATTGGTAATGCGCCACCCCCCGAAATGGTTGCACCTAAAGAACCACCTGCCCCTAATCGAATTCGCTCAAGAACAGCGGCATTAAAAAATCCATACCATGGAATGATAAGCACAAAACGTAAAATATGAAATGGTAGTAAAAAAACTTTTTTCAACCAATGTTCGGGCTGTGTTTTCAGATTTTTATTGTTAATATAATAAACTGATGCGGTGTAATGACGTGATAAAAAATAGGCGATATGGAATAAAATCTGACGAACCGGATGCGAAGATTTAATATTTTGTATAATCCTTTCGTGTAATTTTTCCCACAAACGAGGTGCAGATGCCATGAAAGTTGGTTCAATATTACGCATATCATCGCCAAGATTTTGAATGCTTGAATAAAAAGTACAGCCGCCAAAACCTATGGTGTACATTTCGACAACACGCTCGAATACATGCCAAATAGGCAAAACAGACAAAATACGGTCATTCATATTGTGTTTACCGGGTAAATTTTTCACTTGCGAAACCATATTGGCGTGAGTCAACATAACTCCTTTTGGCTTACCTGTTGTTCCCGATGTATATATGAGTGTAAATAGATCATCAGGTTTTATACCTGCCATTCTTTCCTCCACCCTTCTATCGTTTTGTTTCCTTAATTTTGCACCCATTTCTTTCACTTCCAACAAAGTTTTAACACCTTCTTTCGCGTTGGCTTTCGGATCGAGCAAAACTATTTGTTGTAAAAGGGGTAATTTGCTTTTTAGATCTAATAGTCTGTTTTGCAATTCTTCTGTTTCAACAAAAGCAAACTTTATTTCGGCATGTTCGATAATATATTCCAATTCAGCATCGGTTACATCTCGTCCGCGTGGAACATCGGCAGCCCCACTGAGTTGTACTGCGCAATCGGCCAATATCCATTCCAAACGATTGTCGCCAAAATGTCCGATATGATCTCTTGCCTGCACTCCCATTGCAATAAGCCCTGTTGCTACCTCGAGTCCTTGCGCGTAAAGCTCCTTGTAGGTTATGGGCGTCCATTGAAGAGCGCTTTCGCGGGTTGCAAAAGCAGGAAGGTCGTTGTATTTCTCTGCAGATTTTTGAAATAATGCTGCAAGATTTTCTGCTTGAATACGATAAGCCATTTTTGTGTTTT
This sequence comes from Paludibacter sp., assembly GCA_030653695.1. Taxonomy (GTDB): domain Bacteria; phylum Bacteroidota; class Bacteroidia; order Bacteroidales; family Paludibacteraceae; genus Paludibacter. Next base: position 14,594 of record JAURYY010000017.1, read on the forward strand.
TTATATATTTATGTTAATTTTAATGGAATTGTAATTCCTTGCGCCAATTTGAAGTATATTGATTTTTTTTAAAGATTTTTGAATGATTATACTGATTCAAATACAAATATATATATATAATTGCACAATACATACAAATGTGTGCGTAATATTTCATCTAATCAATTATATTTTTCATATTTTAACTTTATTTTTTCCATCGGGAAAGTAAAAAAAGTAAATAAAAAAGGCTCTTTAACGAATAAGGTGGGTAATTAAACAGGAACACTGATTAAACAGTCCCGATAGCTTTCGGGAGGCTGATGAACCCTGATTTTTTTATTACTTTAATTCTACTCTACTAAAATAAAAATTGAACTTAGGTTAGTGAACCAATCGGCAAGGGGGCATGCCCCCTTGTTTAACAGATTAACAAGATACATACGACCCCGATGGGGTCGAATATCGATTAAAAATTCCGGTTCTATAAATATATAATGCCTCTGGCATTAATAAAATCGAATTTAGTAAAGTTGAATTAAATGCAAAAAAAATGTCAGGCAGCTTACCGTTTTGCTCTTTCCTCATTTTTCCGTACTTTTGCACCCTCAAAAAACAACGTACAGACAATGTATGCATTGTCTCTAACAACTCAACACATGTCATTAGCATCAGAAATTCAACGTCGCCGCACTTTTGCCATTATCAGTCACCCTGATGCAGGAAAAACAACGCTAACCGAAAAACTTTTACTTTTCGGTGGTGCAATCCACATTGCAGGTGCGGTAAAATCAAATAAAATCAGGAAAACTGCCACTTCGGACTGGATGGAAATAGAAAAACAACGGGGTATATCCGTTGCTACTTCGGTTATGGGTTTCGAATACCGCGATTATAAAATCAATATTCTTGACACACCAGGTCATCAGGATTTTGCCGAAGATACATTTCGAACACTGACCGCAGTGGACAGTGTAATTATTGTGGTTGATACCGCCAAAGGAGTTGAAGCGCAAACCCGAAAATTGATGGAAGTTTGCCGTATGCGAAAAACTCCTGTAATGATTTTCGTCAATAAGATGGACCGCGAAGGAAAAGATTCTTTTGATTTGCTCGATGAACTCGAAGCGGAATTAGGCATAGCTGTTCGCCCATTGACATGGCCTATCAATCAGGGATTTACATTTAAAGGTGTTTATAATATTTACAAGGAAAATCTGGAACTATATACTCCAAACAAACAAACCATTAGTGAATCTATAGAACTTTCGGATATCGATAGTCCTGAATTAGATAAACTTGTAGGCGAAAGTGATGCTGAAAAGTTACGTGAAGATATGACTTTGATACATGGTGTATATTCTGAATTTGATACCAAAAAATACTTAGCCGGTGAACTGGCTCCAGTTTTTTTTGGCAGTGCACTGAATACGTTCGGAGTAAAAGAACTGCTTGATTGTTTTGTTGAAATTGCGCCTTCTCCCCGCCCCGTACATACTGTTGAACGCGAAGTTGATCCTTATGAAGATAGTTTTTCGGGTTTTGTATTTAAAATTCACGCCAATATGGATCCAAATCATCGCAGCTGCATTGCTTTTGTGAAAATTTGTTCCGGTAAATTTGAGCGTAACGTGAATTACAAACATGTACGCCACGGCAAAATGATGCGTTTCTCCTCTCCCACTGCTTTCATGGCACAAAAGAAAGAAACCGTAGATGAAGCTTTTGCAGGCGATATTGTGGGTTTACCCGATACAGGAACATTCAAAATTGGCGACACGCTTTCTTCGGGCGAAAATCTTCATTTCAAAGGAATTCCGAGCTTTTCGCCCGAAATGTTTAAATACATCGAAAATGCCGACCCGATGAAAACCAAACAATTAGAAAAAGGGATAAATCAATTGATGGATGAAGGAGTAGCTCAGTTATTTATTAATCAATATAATAACCGTAAAATTATTGGCACAGTAGGTCAACTTCAGTTTGAAGTAATTCAGTATCGTTTGTTACACGAATACGGAGCACAATGCCGTTGGGAACCCATTTCACTCCACAAAGCCTGCTGGATTGAAAGTAATGATGCTGCAGAACTTGATAATTTCAAAAAACGCAAAGCGCAATATATGGCTGTGGATAAAGAGGGACGCGATGTTTTTCTTGCCGATTCGGGCTATGTACTTCAAATGGCTCAAAACGATTTTAAAAATATCCGGTTTCATTTTTCATCTGAATTTTGACACGCAAATTAAATTCATAAAAAAAGCATCAGGTAATAACCGCCTTTACACAAATAAGCAAATTGGGTTCCGATAGCAGAAATCGCATTACTTCCGGTGTAAGTTACCGAACCAAGACTAACACCGTCTAAGTAAAATGTTAAACTTGTAGCATCAAGGATGGTTACCATCTGATGCAATTTTCCATCATCAATAGCTCCAGCCGTTCTGTTAACGCCATTTTCAGCACTCCAGGGAGCACTTGTATTACCGCACGAAATAGCTGCCCTGCACCGGTTACAACTTGCCGGCGACATAAACACGTAATCAGTTCCAAAACTACCGGTGGTATTCCCGAAGTATGATAACATTGTACAACCGCCGTTTGATCCGGCTGATGAAGTAAACCAAACTTCTTGCGAAAAAGCCACATAAGAATTTACGCCTATGGTTGCTGCCGGCAATACAAGATGACCACCGGCAGAAGTGTTTAACGCTTTACTCGAAATAGTAGCAGCGCCGGTTAATGTACCATCGGCACCACCAATATCATCTTTTGCCGTTTCATCATCGAAAGTCCACTGATGTTTAAGGTTTGCAGTTCCCGGATTTGTTTGTGCAAACGATTGAAAACTCATGCCGGCTACCAAAAGCAGACTCAAAAAATTGTAGGTTTTTTTCATAAAAGTATAACTTTAAAAGGTAAATAATAATTGAACGTTAACTCGTATAATAATCTTATTAATTAATAAAAAAAATCAGTTGTGTTAAACATGACAAAATTAAATACAAATGACGATAAACTTCTAAAATTACTACAAAATTAAGGGTACTATTTAATCAAATTGGTGGACAATTATATACTTAGGGTATGAGTTGACTTTTCGACTAACTGTAACTCGATGAAAAAAAACAACAAAATATAATCATAAGCAGAAAAGGGTTATATATAATGCAAAAGCGGAAATCTGATTGATTCAAATTTCCGCTTTTTTTTTAAAAAAAAAAGAAACGATATTTTTTCTTACTTCACAATACCTGCAAAGCCCATAAATGCCATAGCCAGCAAACCGGCTGTAAGTAACGAAATTGGAGTTCCTTCCATACCTTTCGGTAATTTTACCATACTAAGTTGTTCGCGTATTCCGGCAAAAAGTATCAGTGCTAAACCGAACCCGACAGCAGTAGAAATTGCAAAAACAACGCTTTGAAGTAAATTGAAATCTTTTTGAATAACCAAAATAGCAACCCCAAGAATGGCACAATTTGTAGTAATAAGCGGAAGAAATACGCCCAATGCCTGATATAATGGTGGAGATACTTTTTTAAGTATAATTTCGACCATTTGAACTAAAGCAGCAATGATAAGAATAAAGGTGATGGTTTGCAAAAAACCGATATTGAAGGGCTCTAATACATATTCTTGGATTATATAAGTAAAAACGGTAGCAATTGTCATTACAAATGCAACTGCTGCACTCATTCCCAGGGCAGTATCAATTTTTTTCGACACACCCAGAAATGGACAAATTCCAAGGAATTGCGACAACACTATGTTGTTCACAAAAACGGCACTGATAAAAATTAGAATATATGTCATATCTATTTACAATTATTTCATCCGTCAGTTGACGGACAGGTTTACAATTTACTATTAATTATCAAATTTTACTCACCACATCATCACATCATCACATCATCACATCGCCACATCGCCACATCATCACATCATCACATCATCACATCATCACATCGCCACATCATCACATCATCACATCATCACATCATCACATCAAACTTTTTTAAACTTATTCATCACGGCAATCAGATACCCCAACGCAATAAACGCTCCGGGAGCTAACACAAAAATCAGCATGCCATATTTATCGGGAAACAGTGTTAAACCAAACACTTTGCCTGTTCCTAATATTTCGCGCATCGACCCAAGCAGCGTCAGCCCGAAGGCGAATCCAAGCCCCATGCCTAATCCATCGAGCGACGATTTAAGCACCGAGTTTTTTGAAGCAAAAGCTTCAGCGCGTCCTAATACAATGCAATTTACCACGATAAGCGGAATAAACAGACCCAGACTTTCGTACAAAGCAGGCACAAAAGCTTGCATCACCATTTCGACTACTGTAACAAAAGTGGCAATAATCACTATATATGAAGGAATACGTACTTTGTCGGGAATTATGCTTTTAATGAGCGAAACTACTACATTTGAACCGAACAAAACAAAGGTGGTTGCCAGCCCCATACCTAATCCGTTTTCGGCCGAAGAAGTCGTAGCCAATGTAGGACACATACCCAGCACCAATACAAAAATTGGATTTTCTTTGATAAATCCATTCAGAAATACTTTCAGATTCGAATTTTTATTCATGGTTATGATCTTTTTAATTTAATGTGGTTGAGTCTTTCATTAGAGTTGACTTTGCTTCGTTCACTTCACCCTGAGAAGTTCCCTGGTTTTGTTTTTCATAAGCAAAATAAGCATTTCGTACAGCAAAAAGAAAAGCCCTTGAACTGATGGTTGCACCTGAAATGGCATCAACTTCGCCGCCATCTTTGGCTACAGTCAGGTTAGTTGTCTGCATGTTTTTCCTAACAATATTCTGGTTACCTTTTTCGGTTTTAAACCAATCAACCATTTTTGTTCCCAATCCGGGAGTTTCTTTTTGTTCAAGTACTGAATAATTTACAATACTGCCCTTTTTGTCGAAACCAACCATAATGATTATCTTACCACTGAAACCATTGTTTGAAGTTGCTTCGACTGCAGCGCCCACAAAATTATTTGCTTTATCGTAAGCTTTGAAAATTTTTGTGGTTTCCACCCCTTCAGTTTCTTCTATCGGATTTGCATCCAAATGATCGAACGGAGGCAACACTTCCTTGATTGCATTTTGTTGTTTTGCAATTTTCGAAGCAGCAATCGGCTCTTTGGTAAGGGTATATACCGAAGAAAGTGTTATTGCTGCAAATAAAGTGATGCCCGTAAGCACCAATAACATATTTTTAAAACTTGATTCTAATTGTGCCATTATTTAGTTTGAAAAGTTTGTAAAGGTTGTAAGGTTGTAAGGTTTGTAAAGTTTGAAAGTTATTTTGCACACTTTACTCATAACTAATTAACCAATCAACCAATTATAATTTTACTTTTTCGCCAAACCGCTTTGGTTTTATATAGGCGTTTATTAATGGAGTAAATCCGTTCATTATTAAAATGGCAAACGAAATGCCTTCGGGATAAGCACCAAAAGTACGGATTAATATTGTTATGATTCCAATCCCGATTCCATAAATCCACATGCCACGAGGGTTCATGGGCGAAGTAACATAATCGGTAGCCATAAACACTGCGCCGAGCAGCAATCCACCGGTTAACAAATGAACAACAGGTGACGGATAGGCAACCGGATTCGCCAAATACAAAAATCCGGCAAATACAAAAACTGTCAATAAAATACTGACTGGTATATGCCATCTGATAATTTTTCTAATTAACAAATAAGCTAAACCAATTAAAATAGCAATGGCTGAAATTTCGCCTATCGAACCACCTTTGTTCCCAAATAACAAATCTAAAGTCGAAGGTATTTCACCAAAATGTCCTCCTTTTAGTATCGCTAAAGTAGTTGATGCGGTTTCGGCATCGAGATAACTCAAACTGAAAGGAACGGGCTTGGGCCAAGTTGTCATTTCAACCGGAAACGAAATGAGCAAAAACACACGACCTATTAATGCAGGATTGAAAGGATTATTGCCTAAACCGCCAAAACTCATTTTTGCTATACCAATAGCCACCAGCGAACCGATTACAACCATCCAAATAGGAATATTTGAAGGTAAATTCATAGCCAACAGCAAACCTGTTAAGGCAGCCGACCCATCCATTACTGAATTTTCGCCTTTCAATATAAAGCGTTGAATGAGATACTCGAACAAAACACATGAAATTACCGCCGTAAGGGTAACAATCAATGCTCCAAGTCCGAAAAAATAAAAACCAACCATCAAAGCAGGTACAAGCGCAATAATTACGCCTGTCATATTTTTCGAAACCGAATCGCCACTGTGTATATGAGGCGCAGGTGAAATAATTAGTTTATCCATAAATTTACCCCTAATCCGTTAGCTGACGGAGAATTAAGTTAGTATAAATTATTATGACTATTAAAAAAAATTAAATGTATGTAATTAACCAGAAAAAACAGCCTGATTCGTTGTAAACATACGTGTCAGGGTTTCATTATTTTTTATTTTCTATTGCGTATAATGCTTCCCACTGTTGATTTCCCATAACGAATATAATCGAGCAAGGGACGATTGGAGGGACAGGTATAACTGCAACTGCCGCATTCGATACAATCCATAGTTCGGTTTGCTTCCATTTCGGTCCACATATTTCGTTCGCTTTGGTTCATTAATAAAAATGGTTCCAACCCCATCGGGCAAACCGATACGCATTTTGTACAACGAATGCAGTTTTTTATCGGTTTTCGAACCGCTTCTTCTTCCCTGATAAATAATACACCCGAACTTCCTTTTGCCATCGGCACATTCAAATTCATCAACGAACGACCCATCATAGGTCCACCGCCTACAATTTTTCCGGTTCCTTCGGGAATTCCTCCGGCTTGTTCGACCACAGCTGATAAATATGTTCCCAATCGAACAAGATAGTTGCCCGGATTGGGAGCATTTTTACCTGTAACGGTCATTACGCGCTCAATCATCGGTTTGTTTTTCTGAACAGCATTGTACGCTGCATAAGTCGTTCCAACATTTTGAACTACTGTTCCTACTTCAATCGGAAGTCGCCCACTTGGCACCTGACGACGAATTAGCGCATCGATCAACTGCTTTTCTCCTCCTTGCGGATAACGAGATTGCAACGGGACAATTTCAATTCCTTGAAATGTTTTTGCCAGTTCAGACAAATGAGCAATGGCATCTTTTTTATTATTTTCAATCCCTATCACTGCCTTGTTAACTTCTAATGCTTTCATCAAAATAGAAATGCCCACCATGATTTCTTCGCCTTTTTCGAGCATTAACTGATGATCGCAGGTAAGATAAGGCTCACATTCAGAAGCGTTTATAATCAACAAGTCAGCTTTCTTGCCTGGCGGTGGCGATAGTTTTACGTGTGCGGGGAAAGTTGCCCCTCCAAGTCCTACTATTCCGGCATCTTTAATTTTATTTATAATTTCATCTTTCGACAGCAAACATTCGCGTTTAATTTTGGGGCTCCGGTCGATGGTTTCGAGCCACTCATCGCCTTCCACATCAATAAAAACTGCAGTACGTTTGTATCCTGTTGCATCGAGCTGGACATCTATTTTTGCTACTTTTCCCGATACCGATGAATGTACATTGGCCGAAATAAAACCATTGGCTTTACCAATCAATTGTCCCACTTTTACCAAATCGCCCTTTTTCACTACTGCTTCGCTGGGCGTACCAATATAGTGTGACAAAGGTATAGCCACTTGTTTGGGCAGTTCAGCTATCTGAATTTTTTTTCCGGCTGAGAATTTATTATCTTTGGGGTGGATACCACCTATTCTGAATGTTTTCATATTTTTTATTATAGTAAACGAGTAGACAAGTAAACGAGTAAACGTGAAAAAAGATTGTCTGTCGTAAGTTGACTTTATAATTTATTTCGCTTCAACAACCGGTTCTTCTACTTTCACTTTGCGTGGTGGAAAATTTAATTCCACTATGGCATTGGTCGGACACACTTCAACACATTTACGGCAAAGTTTACATTTATCGTCGTGTATAAATGCCAAGTTATTGGTAATGGTAATCGCTTCGTGTGGACAAACTTTTTCGCATTTACCGCAGGCAATACAACTTACAGTGCACGATTTACGAGCAATATGACCTTTGTCCTCATTGCGGCAACTTACGTAAATCCGCCGCGATTTTGGACCTTTTTTTCTAAGTTCAATCAATAATTTTGGACAAGCTTTTACACATGCACCACACGATGTACACTTGTCATCGTCCACTTCGGGTAGTTTGGTTACCGGATTGACATGAATGGCATCGAACTCGCACGAAACTTCGCAGTCGCCCAAACCCAAACAACCCCACGAGCAACCGGTTTCGCCACTGTATAAATTGTGGGCTATAAAGCAATGTTTTACACCATCATATTCATTCATGCGCGGACGGTGATCGCAGGTTCCGCCACATCGTACAACCGCTACTGTAGGAGCAGCTGCAACAGCCGTCCGACCGAGTATATCAGCCACTTTTTGCATGGTTTCGTTTCCGCCTACCGGACAAAATAATCCATCAAATGTATCAGCTTTTACACAAGCATTAGCAAAACCACGACAACCCGGAAATCCGCAACCCCCACAATTAGCAGCGGGTAATGCAGCTTCTACTTCATCGATACGCTTATCTTCGAAAACATAAAATTTTTTAGCTACAAAAAATATTAACACAGCCAATGCCGCACCCAAAACGCTTAAAGTAAGTAATGAAATAAGAATCAAATTCATTGCGATGAAATTATATAATTTGTTTCAGTTTTTTTTTTGATAATCGAATCATTAATAATCTGTCTCTTTCTCAATATGAAACTGAAATTTATTTTTTAAATTTTTATTGAATAAAGATAATATTAGATAATACGGAATTAGCACTGATAATGAAATGGTTCCCGAAAGAGCTTCGTTATCGGTGTACGAACGTAAAATAAATAAAGTAAACAGGATAAGTAAAAAAGGAATTACAAAGGCAAGTAAAACAGCTATAAGTCCTGTTGAAGATTGACCAATTAACAAAACTTTATCACCGGTTTTATAATTATTGTCAGTTTTTTCAACATCAATAATCTTTTCATCCATATCTGATGCTGTGCAGGCATCCTTGGCATGACACGAGCTGCAAGCTGATTTCTGAATGATTGAAACCTGTATGATTTTTTCGTCAATGTGGGTTATGATACCCGTATGTTCAATTTTTTGGCTCATTTTGTAATGTGGACATTGCAATTTGAGCGCAAAAATACATATTATTTGGTATTACATCAAATATAGTTGACAATAAAAATGATATTTTTTTTCTGAATATTTATAACTATCTGTATATATGGTTTATAAAAATACAAAAAATCATTTCAGAAATAAAATATTTAAACTTTTTTGCACATAGAAATTGTTATTGTGCAAATTTTTTACAATAAATGCTTTGATAGGATTAACCAAAAGTTCAATTTATCATTCTTCGAGTTTCAAAATCTTCAATCCCTTGAAAAAAAAACACTTAAAGCTTCGATAAACAATTTGTTATCAGGTTCGCTCAACGAAAAAAGTGTCAAACAGGATTGAAACTTCAGGCTGTCGGTATGTCCGAAAATAGTTACGGGATGTTGAACACCACACACAAGTACAGCTTTAACACAAGTTTCCAGACGCTCACGCAAAACGGGATGCAGGAGATAGTACCTGGCTTCGTCTCTTCCGCTTATACCATAGAATTTTGAATTTGCACTCAAGCCTAATTCTTTCAGTTGAGGAAAAATCCACCACATCCAGTGCGATATTTTTCTTCCATTCCTCAATTCTTGTAAAGCAGTGTCATAATTACGGTTTTGTGCTTCAACAAAACGTTGTAGAAAGTATGGATCGGTATTGATCATAAACGTTTGTAAAATAGGTAAATAAATAAAAATATTTAATGTATTTGATTATAAATTTTAAAAAACTCAAAGGTTCACAAAAACAACACAGAAGAGTAATAACGTTCGTTTTTATCCGAATAAATTACCATCAGATAATTTAATGTTATACATGACAACAAAACTTTTGAGTTTTTTTTTTGCTATAGGTAAATTCCTATCTGTTCGAAAATGTATAATTTAAATATGTTTTAATTTATTGTCATGAAATTAGTAGTGTTTCAAAAGGAAATAATCTTCAATTCACATTATTAATACCACCAGCAATTTCTGCATTTATATGATCTGCTAAAATTATAAATCAGCATAATTTCATGTGAGCCGAATGAATGTCGGTAAAATTGGCCAAAATTATAGTCGCAACTGTAATAAATTTTATAATCATCCATTTCAATGCCGAATATCATACCCATTTCTCTCCAAGTCCGGTAAAAAACGCCTATCTGAAAAGGGTTGGTTTCAGTTGTTTTTTTAAAGAATCCTGTTAAATTAATTTCTGCCTGATAAATGTTTGTGTACTGAAATGCACTTAACCCGATTCCCAAATTCAAATAATCTGAATTTTGTTGCCTGTAAAAGCAATACAGAATATTGGTGTTAATATGCAAATTGTTTTGATCATTGAAAAGTGACAATAAATTATGCGATATTCCGCCGAATTTCCATGAATGATAATTTAATTCGAATCCTGCATCGGTATTCAGATTGTTTTCAAATAAAAGTCTGTCGTAAACTGACGGAATGATTGAACCTTCGAAACGGATTTGAGATATATCGTATGAATGATTTTGAAAACTCATTGACAAACCAAGGTTTAAAAACCAGTCATTTCTCAACATTACTTCGTAGGCATAGGATAAATCTATATCAGCAGTCAATTCATATCCTTTTTTCTCCATGAGAATTTTCATACCTAATTGCGTATAATAGTTTTCCAGATACAAAGTACCTGTTGCAAACATCAGAGTTGGGGATCCCGGAAAATTAATCCATTGTTTTCGCACTGCAGTGGTAAGTGTTCCGAAGTATGCATTGTTAATGGAGGCTGGATTCATGCTATAAACATTATCCCAGTAATTATTTACTCGGATATGCGACTGACTTTGCACATCAAAATAAACACAAATTAATAGCAATATATATATCGAGATAAATTTTTTCATAATACACTATTATCTTACAACTGTTACAAATCCTGCTTTACTTTTTGCTCCTTCGCTGGTATGCATTACTATAATGTAATAATAGGTGTCGCTTGTGACCGGCTTTCCTTTATAAGTACCATCCCAACCATTTATGCCTTCGTACATCAAAATGCCGTTTGAGTTGTAAACCTGTAAATTCCATCCATTCATAAACACAATATTTTCTCCATTCATGTTAGGCGCAAAAGTGTTCGGTAAAGTATTAACTGATAACCATATTTTCTTTTTAACTTCTTCAATACAACCATAAGGATTCGTAACTTTCAGTTTTACATCAAAATATCCGCCTCTGTTTACATCGTAATTATGATTCAAATAATTGCCGTATGCAGAGCTTTCATCGCCGAAATCCCAAAGATATTTTGAAAGTAGAATATTTTCTGACCAAAAATTAACAGTTGCGTCTTGGGGCGTGATGATTTCTTTATTCGTATAAATTGAATAATTCATATTGGGATATAAAGTAGCGGTGAAATTTAAAGTTGATGTGCAACCGTCTTTTGTAATACCTGTTACAAAATAGCTCCCCTCTCTTTTAATCACCAAACTATCGGTCGTCGATCCATTGCTCCAGCGATAATTTGAAGCACCAGAAACTTTTATTGTTACCGAATCGTTTTTACATAACTTTGGCTCTTTGTTTAATCTTAAAATCGGAATTGAATCGACATACACTATTCGTTCAAATGTTGTTGTACACTCAGCACTTGTAATATGTGCTTTCAATGAGTATTTTCCTGGTTTTGTATAAGTATGCATCGGATTTTTGATGGTCGAAGATTTTCCATCGCCAAAATTCCAAAGGTATTTAAGGTCAGAAAATAAATTACCAAATGTCAGAAAATCAAAATGGTAAATCCGATTATTGCAATCAAAGACTTTATAATCAATGCCTATTATTGGAATGTTAGTTTTAAACGAATGGGTATTACTGCACCCTAAGGCATCTGTAACTAATAATACTGACGTGCCGTTTTCTGTTGTTTCCATAATTTCATTGTTCACGCCGCTAATTTTACCGCCCGACCATTTAATATCGTAAGGTGGTATGCCACCTGTTACTTTTGCAGTACTTCTCATTTTTATTTCGTGCGACAGGCAATTGAAATCAGGTTTTGTTTCAACGGATATAGCAATAGGTAACTGTCGGGTTACTTCACATTGAGCTGAAGAAGTGCAATTATTGAAATCAGTAACATGTACAAAATAATTTCCGGGAGGAACAGCAATTAAATCTTCAGTTATTGTATTATTCGACCATTTATATCTGTATGGTGGGGTGCCACCGGTAACTTCGAGATCAATGGCTCCACTGTTCGTGTTTTCACAGTCAAATGCATTTGTAATTTTTGATGTCAAAGTAAGCTGTCTCGGTTCCTGAATAATAAATGTACGTGTAATTACACATGGTTTATCGTCCGAAATAGTTACAGTATAAATTCCCGACCCTATGTTGTTTCTTTCAAAACCCGAAGTTGAATTATCGCTCCACTTTAGAGTTACTTTTCCTTGTCCGCCTGTGATATTCAGTTTAATGCTTCCATCATTTGAACCATTACAGGATATTTGTTTAATCACAGGATTTATTGTAAACACGGGTGGTTCAGAAATTTTAACAGATATTGTTTTTGTGCAATAATTTGCATCGGTTACTATGATATTGTAAACACCCGCCGAAAGGTTCTGCTGTGAAATTCCGGTTGCCATATTACTCCAACTAACCTGATAAGGTTCTGTTCCCCCCGAGATTTTCAGACTTATCGAAGCATCATTGGTGTCATAACAAGTGATCGGGGTTGTTACGGTGTCAATTTTAATTTCAGAGGGTTGATTCACTAAAGCTGAAAAGGTTGTTGTGCACCCCGATTTATCGGTAACGGAAAGTGTATAATTGCCGGATTTTAGATTTTCTATGTTTTTCGAAGTACTGCTGAATCCATTTGTCCCTGTCCATGAATATTTATAATCAAAAACGCCGGGAGTAATCTCCATCAAACTACCTCCCGAAACAGTAACTTTTAATTTTCCGTTTGAAGCACCGTAACATAAATTATCGGTTTTTTCCGATAAAATAATCTTCAGGCTTTCAGGCTCGGTTATCGTAAATATTGCCGTTTTAGGTCCGCAGCCATTAACATCGGTAACCGATAACAGATATTCACCAGCTCCTATGTTTTGCAAATCTTCACTATTTGAAAATACTGCGTTGTTTTTTTTCCAAGTAAATAAAAACTTGCCTGTACCACCACTTGCAGTTATCGAAATTTGTCCGTCATTTGCTCCATAACAGCTTATATCCTTTTTTAAATCAGTTACAAGAGTAATATCGGTTGGTTCGGTAATTGTATAATTACTCGTTATAGTACATCCTGCTAAATCGGCTATACTCATAAAATAATTACCCGGAGCTAAATTAGAAATGTCTTTACTGGTTGAATTAAATCCATTTACACTCACCCATTGATAAGTGTAAGGCGATGTCCCCCCTGAAATTTGCAATGCGATAGAACCATTATTCGCTCCAAAACACGAAATTCCAAATCCATTAAAATTAGAAACAGTTGCATTTACAATATTTAATGCATTTGAAGGCTGAGAAATAACAATTGATAAAGTTTTAATACTTCCATATTTATCAGTTACAGAAACAATATAAGATCCCGCAGCTAATCCTGTAAAAAGATAACTTGTGACCGTTAAATTAGAAACACTTTGAATAATGCCTCCACCCACTAAAGAAATAGAATAATTAAACGGACCTACAGATTCCTGAGTGATTTGAACTTTAATAACGCCTGTTAAATCTCCAAAACACAGAACATCTGCATGTGCTGATAAATCTTCTTGAATGACCATAGGTAAAGGTTCGGTTAAAATAAAATTCAGAATTACAGGATCACATAATCCATCATTTATTGTAAGCGAATAAGAACCTGCATAAACATTTGAAATATCTTGAGTTATAGCAGCAAATCCATTTGGTCCGCTCCATTGATAAGTATAAATTCCAGATCCGCCGGATACAGAAACATCAATTGCTCCATTGTTCCCTCCGGCAAAACTCACGTTATACCCGGAGTAATTTGACAATATCCCGGAGGTTAAAATCTGTGGATTTACGGTTATATTGTAATATTGGGGCATCCCCTGGCAAGAGATAGTATTATTGATGGTTGTATAAACTGAATAAACAACTTTTTGAGGTGATGCAGTAGTATTTACTAAATTTTGTACAGGGATTGTGCTGGAATTTCCAGTAATAATAGTGCCTGTAACCCCAGCAGTAACGGTAGCACTCCAGTTATAAGTAATATTCCCTGGTGTAGTACTTGAAAGGTTAATAGCCTTAGTGTTACTTCCTGAACAAACAGTTTGATCTGGTTCAGAAAACAACACACCTGGCTTTGGATTTACTGTTACCGTTACGGTAAACGAAGTTCCGGGACAACCATTAGCTGATGGTGTAACCAAGTAGGTAGCAGTTGCAGGAGTAGGGGTAATGTTGACCAATAATTGACTTATCGAATTTTGAGGGATTAGTTGGGCAGAACCTCCGGTAATAGCACCAATGGGGTTAATAATTGGCATTGACCAGGTGTAAAAAATATTTGCAGGAACAATATTACCATTACCATTTTTTGGTAAAACATTAAAAGTTGTAGAACTACAAATCTCTTCAAATAGAGCATTTATTACCGGATAGTAATTTACAGTAACATATGCAGTATTAGAAGTAATATTAGGACAACCACCCGTTGAAAAAGTTAATACACAATAGTAATAAAGAGTTCCTGCATTGTTTGAAGGAGGGCTATAGGTAGAGGAGGTTGCTCCTGTTATTAATGTTCCTCCAGTATTTGAATTGGTGATGTTGGAATACCATTGGTAGGCTGGAGTTCCAGTTCCGTTTGTAAATCCTACTGTTAATAAAGTTGGCACACCTCCCTGGCAAACTGAACTACTTGCCGGTTGAGTTGTAAAAGTTGGAGCGGTATTTACTACAACTTCTGCTGTTGCACTGGTAACACCGCATCCCAATCCGCTTTGTGTAATTACACAATAATAATAAAGGGTTCCAACCGCTGTTGTTGATGGAATAAAACTACTACTTACAGCTCCCGGTATTAGAGTGCCCGTAGTTTTATTATTCACAGAGTTTCGATACCATTGATAGTAAAAAGTGCCTACCCCATCTGTTACAGTAACACTCAATGTTGTTGGTGTAGAATTTTCACACAAGGATTGTGTTACCAATGGTTGTACACTGACTATTGGATCTGGAACTACAATAACTTGTGCCGTTGAACTTGTTGTATTTCCGCAACCGTTACCACTCAAAGTAATAGTGACATAGTAATAAAAAGTGCCAACAGAATTAAATACCCCTGGAGTATAAGCAGAAGTAGTAGCTCCTGAAATCAACGTTCCTCCGGCATTTGCATTAATCGTATTGCTGTACCATTGATAGGTAGCTGTTCCAACCCCTCCGGTATATCCCACTGTCAAAGGTG
>JAURYY010000019.1 GCA_030653695.1 Paludibacter sp.
GCTAAGTATCTTATTCACTTAATGTTAAAAAATATTCCTTATTAATCAGTAATGCCTTCTATGCTTAATTTAAGACAGTTTTTGAAATAAAGTTTATTTCAAAAATAAACACTTGTTCTAAGCAGATAACCAGTTAAAAAATTTAAAATTTGACATAAATCAGGCGAAGGAAGCTAAGGGGAAAACCTGACAGGTTTCGCATTCCAGGGCTTGCCCATTCCGGTTTGCCTATTATGATTTCTTTAATCAGCTACTTGGAAGGTCGCTTGACCCGGACTTTTGTAAACCTTATTTTCACCTTGTCAGCCTTAATAGAAAATCAGAAACATAAAAAACAAACCTTATTTACCTTATTTCTTATCTTTATAACCTTAATAAGGTAAATAAGGTTGAATATTGGGGAGGCTATTTCTTACTACTAAGGTTGATGTTAAAAAATAAGGTTTGCTTTCAAACTCTCAAACATCAAATCTTTCAAACTTTACAACCCTTTCAAACTCTTCACTCATTCCTGCTGGCGCGGTTTTGTAAACCGTGTCCGATAGTTTTGTTGCTTGAACGTACAAGAGTCTAAAAATACATTTTGAAAGATAAACTTTATAATTAATACATTATGTTAGTATTCTCTTTATTTCTTCAATAAATTCGACCATCTCACCTAACATGATTTCAACCTCTTGTTGAGTAAAACCGGTAAATGCATCATAATCACCCTTAGTTCTGTTTTGGAATGCGTTACGCAGGATTTTGCCGAATATGGGATCTAACTTTTTTGTTGCGATATATTCTTTGTTAAACCAGCCTATTAGTTGTCCGTGTTTTGATGTTTCAAAACTACATTTCAACGCTAAAGCTGTAAGTGCATAATACATTCCATAATAAATACGATTTACAGCAATGACAAACTTTTGATTTTCGGAAAGAAATCTCGCCAATTCAATTGTTTCAGAAGCTTGTTGTAAACGGTATTCAATTAAAGCAAGTTTATCTTTTTCGTCAATCATAAGCGTAGTCCTTTTTCTATAGCATTTACAAATATTGGTTGTTTGCCGCGTAAAGTATTAAGTTCTGATTCTCCAATAACATGAGTATCAGTAATTATATTATATTTTAGTTCTATTTCGTAGCTTATATCAGAAATTTCTCTTTCTGTTTTCCAATCTGCTTTTTGTTTTAGAATTACTAAAAAGTCATAGTCTGAATCCTTTTTAGCCTTTCCGGTGGTTTGAGAACCAAATAATACCAGATCTTTAATATTATCTGAAAAACGAAGCCTTAAAAGCTGGTTGAAATCATGAAGAATAATTTTTTTTTTAGATTTCATTATATAATAATTGTTTTTTATAGTCGTATAACTTGTCCCGACTTGGCGGGAGAACTCGTATCGCCTTCGGTGTAGACTCGTTTCATGTTTCTGATAGTTTGATGTTTTTTTTGTGTTACCCTGAAAAATAGAAGTATTGTCAAAATACAACTCCAAATTTCATTACAAAAATAGCAATATTAATTTGAAAAATAATCTCCCTATCTAGTGCCCTGCTGGCGCGGTTTTGTAAACCGTGTCCGATAGTTTGTTTTAATCCTTTTGTTTTTTTATTTCCTTTTCAATCTCTGTTATCATTTCAAGTACTAATCCAAACATTGGTTCAACTGACTCTGCATTATAATCAAAAATGTTCTCGTAATCTCCTTTTTGTCTCCAGTCGTACAATTCAGTAAGAAGTTTTCCGAATTTCTTGTCTAATTTACCGGTTTTGATATAATGTAAAGAGAATTGAGAACGTGTGCCAGAATGTGAACCGGCATGAATTTCGTTTTGAACCAACAATGCATTAACTGCACTGCATAGAAAACAGCATAATAAAGTCGATTCACGGCTGAATTCCAAAAACCATTTTCAGCCAACACTTTAGCTGCATTGTAAGCATTGAAAGCGGAGTCTATTCGGTATTTAACGTACTCCTGTTTATCATCAGCATTCATAACCTAATTCCTTCTTTACTGACACTTACATAAAATGGAGTTGCTTTTTGCTTGGTTTCCCAATCTTTATTGGAATAAGCAAAAAGAGAAAATGGTTCTGCTGTTTCTAATTCCAAATCATAAAGATGATTTCTGAATTCACGTTCTTTATTTAAGTCAACAGGGTAATCAGTAAGTATAAGTAAGTCCCAATCAGAATCTTTATGTTCGTTACCCCTTGCACGAGAACCGTAAAGTATAATCTGTGCTTGGGGATCAATTTCTGATATATTCCTTTTAATCAATTGTGCTATTTGAAAAGTTTTCTTCTTCATAATCCATGTTTTTGTAAACCGTGTCCGAAAGTTTGTCTTATATAACGCAAAGATATTAAAATATAATCAAAGAAATAATATTAACTAAGTAAATTATCGGCCTCTCCCAACTTGTCCCGACATGTCGTGGATAGCTATCGAGAGCATCGAGGGGTTTATGGTTTTTTGTTTCTAAGAAAGAAATAATCTTTTTCTTCTTTTCGTTGTTAACGATTTTTAGCGTTACCAACGCTCTACCACCTGCTGGCGCGGTTTTGTAATCTGTGCCAATATAAATTTTCAAACTTCTATATTTTTGTCCAAACCAAGATTCAATTATCAATATATCTAACATTCCGTTTACCTTTGCATAAATGCACGCACTGCTATAACCCCCCGCTGGCGCGGATTTGTAATCCGTGCCAATATCAATTATAAAAGTTCAATATTTTTGTCCATACCACCATTCAATTACCAATAGTTCTAACATTCCGTTTTCCTTTGCATAAATGCACGCACTGCTATAACCCCCCGCTGGCGCGGATTTGTAATCCGTGCCAATGTCAATTATTAAAGTTCAATATTTTTGACCGTACCAATATTCAATTACCAATAGTTCTAACATTCCCCCCGCTGGCGCGGATTTGTAATCCGTGCCAATGTCAATTATTAAAGTTCAATATTTTTGACCGTACCAATATTCAATTACCAAAATATCCAGCATCCCGTTTTCGCCTGCATAATCACACGCACTACTATAACGATAATCTTCTGCCCGAAAAACCAAGCCTTCTTCAACAGGATTCTGATGTATATATCTTAACTTCTGATCGATAACTTCATTACTCCACAATTCGATTGGGTGATTATCACCCTGCCAGAATGTATAACCTTCTTTGGATTTAAACTGCTCTAAAAGCCATTCA
>JAURYY010000021.1 GCA_030653695.1 Paludibacter sp.
GCTAAGTATCTTATTCACTTAATGTTAAAAAATATTCCTTATTAATCAGTAATGCCTTCTATGCTTAATTTAAGACAGTTTTTGAAATAAAGTTTATTTCAAAAATAAACACTTGTTCTAAGCAGATAACCAGTTAAAAAAATTTGACAAGATGTAATTCACAGATTCAAAAACCTTATAGCTATGCACTGCACTTGTCTGTATTTGCAAATTAGCGACAAACAATTGTGCGAGAAGTCAAGAGGTCTGAAGTTAAAACAATGCACACAAGGTGGTTTCAAAAGAAATCACAAAACTCATATTTCCAACTGAATTTCTTATCTTTGTAACCCACAGCTTAAAATCTATAACAATGCCCCGCGACAAAACCATTTTAAAAGAACAACTCTCTCAACTTTCAAAAATGGAGTTGGTGGATATGCTGGTGAAGTTATCCGGAAAACGCTTTAATTATGAGTTTTTATTAGTAAATTTTTTGGATAGGGATGGTGGCGAACAAACTCTATTCGAGGAAGCAAAAGAAGATATTGATAAGCTATGCCAAAAGGAATATAAGGGCAGCACCTTACAAAAACAAGCAGTGAATAAGCTGAATGCATGTGTGAAACGAATCAACGAATTTACTGTTGAAACGAAAAGTAAAAAATTAGAGGCGGATTTAGTATTGTATGTTTTAATTCTACAATTTTCCAATCCCGTAAAAGTTTTCGGGGCGCGGGTTTCGGGATACGACTATAAAGTGGGTTTGTTGCTCAAACGATTGATTACGCTTGTTACCAAAAAAATGCATCCCGATTATCTTGTCGATTATCAGGATGTAATAAATGAATTTCTTGTTAAGTTGCATAAAACTTCCAACCGAATTCAAACAATAAAAGAATTGCCGCTTAGTATCGACTGATAAATCTGTATTATTTTTCAGTATGATTTACTTTAAGTTTTTGTATCATTTCGGATGCATTCAGTACTATTTTCGAAAATGCAAACCACTTTTTAGCCAAATCTTTGAGCGAAGCAACAATGTGATAAACCGTTTCGTTATCGATAATCAAAAAACGATCGTGCGATTTTGTAAACAGTTTAACCTCAATTGGCTCATATTGAGCATTAAACTTATCAATATCCAATTGCAACTCTTTAGTTATTTTTGAAGTATAAATGTTTGCTTTTACTCCAATATTTCGTTTCGAAAGTAAATGCAGAACACTTTCGTCGATATAATTATCAATCAAAACAATTGATTTCTTAGCTGATTTCACCAAATCAGCAGCAAATTTCCATGCATCAAAAATTTGTCCATCGTAGAATATCCCTTCGTTAGGCGAAAGCGATGTTTTTATCAACAAATCGAATTTTTGGTCGTGTTCCCAAACTTTCCTTTCTATCCGGTCTATTCTGTGATTCAACACATACCCTTTCATAAGGTATTCCTTCAGAATGCTGTTTGCCCAGATACGGAATTGAGTTCCTCGTTTAGATTTTACCCGATAACCCACGGAGATAATTACATCGAGATTATATAGGGTCGTTTTGTATGTTTTCCCATCTGAAGCAGTTAGTAAGGATTCCTTACATACTGAATTTCTTTCTAACTCTCCTTCTTTAAATATATTGGAAATATGAAGGGTTACATTATTTCTAGTCGATTTAAATAAATCGGCCATTTGAGCTTGTGTCAGCCAAACAGTTTCATCTTCAATTCTTACCTCTATTTGGGTTAAATCTTCAGATTGATAAAGTATAATTTCTCCTTCGGTTTTCAGTGGCTATGTTTTTTTTTATTTAGGGGTCAGATCTTCCACTCAAACCCGTCCTTGGTGTCTTTTATTTCGAAACCAAGCGCAGTAAGTTCATTGCGTATTTTATCGCTGGTTGCCCAATCTTTATTGCGTTTTGCATCGAGGCGCATATTCAGTAATAAGTCGATGGCTTTTTTGTATGCTTCGTTTCCGGCTGACGCCTCAGTTTCGGATTTTAAACCAAGAATACCTTCAATATACAGCGCAAAAACTGATTTTAATTCATCCAAATCCGCTGCATTGATTGTTTCTTTTCCATCGTGAACGAGGTTGATGGCTTTCAAGGCATCAAACAAATGTGAAATAACGATAGGCGTATTCAAATCGTCGTTCATTGCCTCTTCGCATTTGGCTCTTAAACCAGCAGTTTCGACTGTTGAATTAGAGGCTCCCGTCAGTTTTTGCAAACGGGCATAACCATCCATCAAACGATTTAATCCTTTTTCGGAAGCTTCGAGTGCTGCACTGCTGAAATCGACCGTACTGCGGTAATGCGCCTGCAGAATAAAGAAACGCACCGTCATTGGGCTGAAAGGCTTTGTTAACAATGCATGATTACCGGTAAAAAACTCTTCCAACGTAATGAAATTACCCAACGATTTTCCCATTTTTTGTCCGGCAATGGTAATCATATTGTTGTGCATCCAGTATTTTACGGTGTCTTTTCCCAATCCGGCTTTGTTTTGCGCTATTTCGCATTCGTGGTGAGGGAACATTAAGTCCATGCCACCGCCATGAATGTCAAATTCTTCACCCAAGTATTTTGTTCCCATAGCCGAGCATTCGATATGCCAGCCTGGAAAACCTTCGCTCCAGGGTGCTTTCCAACGCATAATATGTTCAG
This sequence comes from Paludibacter sp., assembly GCA_030653695.1. GTDB lineage: Bacteria > Bacteroidota > Bacteroidia > Bacteroidales > Paludibacteraceae > Paludibacter. Next base: position 2,644 of record JAURYY010000021.1, read on the forward strand.
GCGATGCTTTTTTCCAAAGCGCAAAATCCACACTGCGGCGTTTTTCGCTTTGTCCGTCCAATTCACGGGTAGTTTCGAGCATATCATCGATATTTCGACCCGAAAGGATTCCGTAATTGTTTGATTGATTGTATTTTTCAACATCGAAATAAACCGAACCTTCGCTTTCGTAAGCAAAACCGGCATTAAGTATTTTTTGAGTAAACTCAATCTGCTCCATGATATGTCCCGAAGCATGAGGCTCAATACTTGGTGGCAAAACGTTCAACGCTTCCATCGCTTTGTGGTAACGATTTATGTAATACTGAACCACTTCCATGGGCTCCAACTGATCCAGACGTGCTTTTTTGGCAATTTTATCTTCGCCGCTATCTGCATCATTTTCGAGGTGCCCCACATCGGTAATGTTGCGCACATAACGCACTTTGTAACCTAAATGCGTCAGGTAACGAAACAAAATATCGAAAGTAATCGCCGGGCGAGCATGTCCTAAATGTCCATCGCCGTAAACGGTTGGTCCGCAAACGTACATGCCCACTTTGTTTTCGTGAAGTGGAAAGAATTGTTCTTTTTTGCGGCTTAATGTGTTGTAAATATATAATTTGTGTTCCATAGACCCCTGCCCCTAAAGGGGAGTTAAGATAATGTTTATTTTAATTCTTATTACTTTTTACCACAAGCCCATTGAAAGGTTTGGGGTAGTTATTTTAAATTATTTGTCCTGACCATAAACGTTCCAAAAAAATCTTCCAAGGTAGAATTTCGATATTTTCCACCAAACGTGGTAGTGGATCATTGCTTATCAATATCCGTTTTTTTACATCATATTCTTCGGCAAAGGCTTTCAATCCTTTTAAATGTCGAACATTAGCTTGTTCGGTGGCTTTCACTTCAATGGCCACTTCATGGTCGCCAAGTACAAAGTCAATTTCGAGTTGCGAAGCTGTACGCCAATAATACATCGGGTAATTTACATCGGAATAACGACTGTGAGCATATATTTCTTGATAAATAAAATGCTCGAACGCTTTGCCAAACAACTCTGTACCTTTTTCAATTTTACTTCTGTTTAACAGGTAGTTTGTAATTCCAACATCGAACAAATAAAATTTTGGTGCTGCAATTACTCTTCGTTTTGGTCGTTTCTGAAACGATGGTAAATACCTGCCGATCAATGTATCATCCAGTATCTGAAAATACTCTTTGATTGTTGGCACACTTACCCCACAATCAGTTGCTATATTCGAATAATTTACCATTTCACCATTGGTAAGCGCTGCTATTTCCAAAAACCTTGAAAAAGAATGCACATTCCGGATGCGAGCTTCAGCTACAATTTCATCTTTGAGGTAACTTCCTATGTAGGAAGATAGCAATTTATGAGGATTTGACGAGTCATAATGTCGTGGCAAAAGCCCGTGGTTTAATGCTCTCATTAAATCGAAATTGGGGATTTCTACACTTATTAATGGATAAAGCTCGTATCGTAATGCCCTTCCGCCCAATAAATTTGCACCTTTTCGAAGTATTTTTCTTGGACTTGAGCCACTTAAGATAAACCGAACATTGTGATTTGAAATCAACCAATGAACTTCATTTAACAATTCGGGTATTCGCTGTATTTCATCAATAATAACAGGACTTATATTTAAATTTGCTAAAATTGTTTCGCGGAGCAACTCGGGCTTTTTGCTCAATCGTTCATATTCGTTCGAAAGTAATAAATCAAACCACAAAGCATTAGGAAAAAGCATTTTCAACAAGGTGCTTTTCCCCGTTTGCCGCGCTCCCCAAAAAAAGACACTTTCTTGTTCTGAACCTAAAAATATTTGCTTTCTGTTATACATTAAATTTGCTTTCTATTTCATAAAATACATGATAATTTAAAGTGATAGTTTAAAATATCATGTAATTCGATAAGTATAATTCGAATGCAAAGATAGTAAATATATTGTAAAACAACAATATAATGACATATTTAATGAAGTTATTAAAATAGGGTCCCTGTTTCTCCCAATTTCACCTTTCCAAGATGCTTGTAAGCCAATTCGGTTACTTCCCTGCCGCGTGGTGTACGTTTCATAAAACCTTCTTTTATCAGGAATGGTTCGTAAACTTCCTCGATTGTTCCTGCATCTTCGCCCAACGCAGTAGCAATGGTTGTTAACCCTACCGGACCACCGCGGAATTTATCAATGATGGTGTTCAGTATTTTATTGTCAATTTCGTCCAATCCGTATTTGTCGATATTCAATGCTTCTAATGCGTAACAGGCAATCTCCATATCAATTTTTCCTGTTCCTTTTACTTGCGCAAAATCGCGTACACGCCGAAGCAAGGCGTTGGCAACTCGTGGTGTACCACGGCTGCGACCGCCAATTTCAACCGCTGCATCGTGTTCAATCGGCACATTGAGTAAACTGGCTGAGCGTTTAATAATTCCGGTAATTACTTCAACATCATAATACTCAAAGTGGCAATTGATACCAAAACGTGCCCGAAGCGGAGCCGTTAGCAAACCGCTGCGGGTGGTAGCGCCAATGAGCGTAAACGGGTTCAAATCGAGCTGAATAGAACGGGCACTCGGACCTTTATCTATCATTATATCAATGCGATAATCTTCCATAGCCGAATACAAGTATTCTTCCACGATAGGACTCAACCGATGAATCTCATCGATAAAAAGCACATCGTTAGTTTCAAGACTGGTGAGCAAACCCGCCAAATCGCCCGGTTTATCCAACACAGGACCCGATGTAATTTTAAAACCCACATTCAGTTCGTTGGCAATAATGTTCGAAAGCGTTGTTTTGCCCAATCCCGGAGGTCCGTGCAACAATACGTGATCGAGCGATTCGGTACGCATACGCGCTGCCTGCACAAAGATTTTTAGATTTTCGACAATTTTATTTTGTCCCTGAAAATCCGAAAATGTCAATGGCCGCAAAGCGTATTCGAACTCTTTTTCGCCTTTTTGATTGTTTCGTATATCAAAATTTTCTTCCATATTTTTATTTCACGCAAAGGCGCCAAGACGCAAAGTATTTTCTATTAAACCAATCATAATGATTGTTACAAGTTATTTGCAATTCTCTTAATGCCATCTTTTATTAAATTTTCATTGAAGTTAATCAGTAGTCCTAACTTGAGATTAGTTAATTTCAAATATGTTAGAAGCTGTTTATAGTGTATAGGAGCTATTTCTTCAACTGATTTTAACTCTATAACGACTTTATTTTCAATAATTAAATCAGCTCTAAAACCTATTTCTAATTTTATATTATTTCATTCTACAGGAATTGCTTTTTGACGTTCAACTTTCAATCCCCAATTCCTCAGTTCATAAAACATTATTTCTTCATAAACAGACTCTAATAATCCTGGTCCCAGTTTATTGTGTATCTGAAACGCAGTATTTACGATAATTTTTGACAATTCATTTTCAGTCATATAGTTTTTTATTGTTTCTCGCAAAGGCACTAAGACGTAAAATATATTATTTTGAAATACACTATTTCTAATCAAATTAATCAATAATCTAAGCCAATTTTCTGAAATCAGGAAAATCGTTTAATATTTTCCCTTTGTGAACTTAAAAAGATGTTGTATTCTTCGCGACTTCGCGTCTTTGCGTGAAACTTTATCTTGTTAGATTCCTGAACACCTCCTCCATGCTTCGTTCCACAGGCTTAATCATCAATATCTTATTATTTGTTTTTACTGCAAAATCAAAAACACTCTCTCGAATATCATACGAAGCAATTAAAGCGAAGTGATTTTTAGATAGTTCTGAAATAACAGAGATATAATTTAATTTTTCCAATGTAGCAATATTCACTTCATTCAAAAACTCTACTTCAAATTGCAGGTTATTCTCATCGAAGAGGTTTATTTTAGAAATATCAGCATAATCAGCTACAATTTCGCCTTTGTTGATAATCAGCACACGATTGCATATTGCTTTGATTTCCTGCATGATGTGTGTGCTGAAAATCACTGTTCTGTCTTTACCCAATTCGCGAATCAGGTTGCGGATTTCTTCCAGCTGATTAGGGTCAAGTCCGGTTGTGGGTTCATCCAAAATCAGTACTTTGGGATTTGGAACGAGTGCCTGTGCCAATCCTACACGTTGGCGGTAACCTTTCGAAAGTTGCCCTATTTTCTTGTGAAACTCCGGCCGCAAACCTACTTTATCAATCAGTTTATCAACCAATTTTTCTTTTCCTTTATTTATGCCGTGTGTTTCAGCCACAAAAAGCAGATATTCTTTCACATACATTTCAGGATATAGCGGATTTTGCTCAGGCAAATATCCTATCAGCGCATGGGTTTGCAAAGTATTATCTTTTACTTCCATACCACAAACCTTCACTGATCCGGTGTTATACGATAACGCTCCGGCAATAATTTTCATAGTGGTTGTTTTTCCGGCACCATTAGGCCCAAGAAAACCCACTACTTCACCTTCGCCTATTTCGAAACTGATGTTGTTAAGTACAGTTTGAGATCCGTAGTTTTTCGAAAGATTGGAGATGTTGATGGACACTGAATTATTTACTATTTATCCCGTCCCGATAGCTATCGGGAATCGGGGTTACTATTTACCATTTGCAAAAGTACGAAATCCGTGTGAGAAAGTAAAATGTAAAAATTGAGTTGCTTCAAAATATATCGATGTACATTTTTTCAACCCTAAATAATTAAATCTGTACCCGATGAGTAGAGCTGATTTCCTTGATTTTTTTTATGTTTTTGCAGAGATTCTCAATATCTTCGGTATCATGCACCAAGATATTGAATCTTCCGATAAAAATTCCGGCGGTTGTTTTGATATTAATTTTGCTAATGTTAACACTGTAATCTTCCGAAATGACTTTTAATATTTCAATCATAACACCTTTTTTGTCGATTCCTTTTATTTCGAGTATTTCTTCAAAAACCATTGATTTATGAGCAGCCCATTCAGCTGAAACAAGTCTTTCGCCAAAATTTGTTTTAAGTTTTGCGGCAATTTTACATTGTCTTTTATGAATCATCAATTTTTCCGATTCGTCAACAAATCCAAGTACATCATCGCCCGGAATCGGATGACAACATTGTGCTAAATTATAAGCAATCTCTGCGTTTTCTTCGGTAAGGTAAACCGTTTTTTTTCTGTCAATTTTAGCCGGGTTACCGTCAATGGGAACAGTCGGATGTTTTTTGTTGTCGGTACTGCTGCCTACAAATGGGATTTTCAGAAATTTACCAAATACACTGCTCGATTTGGGTTTGAGAATTAGTTTTATTTCATCTAAATTCAGTGCGTTTTTCCCTGCTTGAAGAAACAATGCATTTCGTTGCGAATACCTGTAATGATTCATAATCCGAACCATTATTTCGTTTTCGGGATTAATATTGATTGCAGCTAAAATTTCCTCTATTTTTTTCTGACCTTCATTGATGAAAAACTTATCTTCTTTCTTAAAATGATTTTTCAATTTTGTTTTTGCACGGGCGGTCGACACAAATTCAACCCATTCGGGTTGAGGGTTTTGCTTTTTCGAAGTCAGAATTTCAATCTGATCACCACTATTCAATTTATAACTCAACGGAACGAGTTTGTGATTTACTTTCGCACCAATACAATGCATACCCAGATCGGAGTGCAAAGAAAAAGCAAAATCGAGCGCAGTAGAACCCTGAGCGATCGTTTTAATTTCGCCCTTAGGCGTGAAAACAAAAATTTCGGAAGCAAAAAGATTTAATTTAAAGGTGTCGATAAAATCAATCGCATTGGGTTCGGGGTTTTCAAGTATCTCTTTAATGGTTTTCATCCACTTGTCTAATTCCGATTCTTCCGATTCGCCGGTTTTATATTTCCAGTGTGCTGCGAGTCCTTTTTCGGCAATATCGTTCATCCGGTTGCTTCGAATCTGAACTTCAACCCATTTTCCGCGGGGTCCCATTACGGTTACATGTAATGCTTCATAACCGTTGGCTTTAGGCATGCCAACCCAATCGCGGATGCGTTCGGGATGAGGGCGGTATATATTTGTGATGGCAGAATATAACATCCAGCACTGGTCTTTTTCGCTAATTCCCTGGCGTGGCGTAAAAATGATGCGTAAAGCCAGAATGTCGTAAACTTCGTCGAAAGGGATATCGCGTGTCGTCATTTTATACCAAATGGAATACACAGACTTTATTCGCTCTTTCAGGAAGAAATCGTATCCCATCTCGGTAAGTTTTACCTTGATAGGTTCTGTAAATTCTTTGTAGAACAAGTCGCGTTTATCTTTATCAATAGCGAGTTTTTGTTCAATCAAGGCATAAGTGTCGGGGTGATCGTATTTGAAACTGAGGTTTTCAAGTTCTGTTTTAATGCGGAATAAACCTAATCGGTGTGCAAGTGGAGCATAAATATATTCGGTTTCGCCTGCAATTTTGTATTGTTTGGCAGGTGGCATGGAGCCTAAGGTACGCATGTTGTGAAGTCGGTCGGCAATTTTTATCAGAATTACCCTGATGTCTTCGGACATGGTAAGCAGCAACTTACGGAAGTTCTCTGCCTGGCTTGAAGCTTCCTGAGCAAAAACGCCTCCCGATATTTTGGTCAATCCATCAACAATTTGAGCAATTTTTTTTCCGAAAAGATTTTCAATGTCTTCGACTGTGTAATCAGTATCTTCAACCACATCGTGTAACAATGAAGCACATATTGAAGTTGAACCCATACCTATTTCGGACGAAACAATACGAGCCACCGCTAAGGGGTGTAAAATATAAGGCTCTCCTGACCTTCGTTTTATGCCTTTGTGCGCGTTATTTGCAAAATTAAAGGCTTTGGTTATTAACTCTGCTTTTTTACGATGGTTTGAGTTCAGATAATCATTCAACAAAGCATCAAATTCGTTTTGAATCTGTTCTTCTTCAGAAATAGTTGTTAATTCATGGTCTTCGGGCATACGAGGGTAATCATTTGTACAAAAATAGAGATTATTTGAAATAAAGTGTTATCTGAAAACATTATTGAAATTAATTTAACTAAAAAGAATACTTTATCGTTTTCTCACCCCTTACCTCTCACTTTCTATCTGTTAATATCCGGCTAATAATAATCCTATTTCATTTGATTGAATACCATAATATGAACCAATCAGTCTGTTCACTAATACGCCACTGTAAACATAAGCTCCGTTACGAAAACCGGAACTTTCGGCAATAGCAGATTTTACGCTGCCCGAGTGTCCGATTTTCAGCAGCATAGGAGCAAAAATATTACTTAGTGCCATCGAAGTGGTTCGGGCTACACGCGCCGAAATATTAGGGACACAATAATGTATAATTCCATGAACTTCGAAAGTCGGGTTTTTCAGTGTTCTGCATTCCGATGTTTCGAAACATCCTCCTTGATCCACGCTCATGTCGATGATAATGGCACCTTGTTTCATTGTTTTGACCAATTCTTCGGACACCATAAATCTTTCGGAACCACTTATGTACCTTAGATTTGCTATCACAGCATCGGCCGAAGCCAAGGCTTTAATCAGTACGTTGGGATGAATAACCGAAGTAAAAACCTGTTGACCGAGATTATGTTGTATTTTACGTAATTTATTGATGTCGTGATCGAAAATTTTTACCTGTGCTCCCAATGCTAATGCCGAACGTGCTGCTACTGTTCCGGTTATTCCGGCACCCAGTATTACCACTTCGGTTGGAGAAACACCTGCTATACCGCCAAGCAGCAATCCTTTTCCTCCGTGTTCGTTGCTCATCAACTCCGAAGCAATGGTAATTGCAGTAATTCCCTCTATTTCTGATATTGAACTTACTACCGGAAAAACTTTTTGTTCATCTTTTATCAATTCGTAAGCAATGGCATTAATTTTTTTCTTCATCATTAAACGTATCGAATCAGCCGATAAATTGCTGAGTTGTAACATGGAGAAAATGGTAGAATTGGGATGCATTAGATGTAGTTCCTGAATAGCTGGAGGAGCTATTTTCATAACAATATTTGCATTAAACACCTCGGTTGTCAATTCAACGATAACTGCCCCGGCTTCGCTGTATTGCAAATCGGAATAGGACATTGGCTCCCCTGCTCCGCGTTGAACATAAACATTATGCCCTTCTTCGGTAACAATGGCTACACCTTCGGGGGTCAAAGCCAAGCGTGTTTCCACCTCTGCATTTTCTTTGGGTAATCCGATTGATAAATGAGGTTGCCGAGCTAACTCGCGAAGCAAACTTTCTTCAGGAAAAAGAGAGTGTTGTGTTTTTGGATCAAGTTTCATGGCGATAAGAATTTTGTTTGACTACAAAACTAAATACTATTCGTGAAATGAGCAAATTTTTCGGTTAAGAAGTTGTTTAAAATGTTATTTGATTTACTGAAAAAGGAATATTTTATTAAAATCACGGTAACTCAGCTCGCAATAATAAGTTATATTTGCACCCTATTATGATAAGCAAGAAATTTTCAGGACATATTGCTGTTTTCGCAGCAAACATTTTTTTTGGATTAAACAACCCTCTTTCACGGTCGTTAATGCCCGAAATTATTGATCCTTACGTGTTAACATTTTTACGTATAAGTGGTGGAATGACCATTTTTTGGGTCGTATCTGTATTTTTGAAATATGAAGAAGTAGCTGTAAAAGATATTATATTATACTTTTTTGCAGCTATATTTGCGATATCCGCCAATCAGTTGCCATTTTTTGCAGGGTTATCAATGACATCGCCCATTGATGCTTCGATAGTTATCACATTGTTGCCGATATTAAGTATGATTTTAGCGGCAATTTTTATTAAAGAACCGCTTACCTTAATGAAAGCAACCGGCGTGATAGTGGGAGCATCGGGAGCGTTAATTCTGATTATTAACAGTCATTCAACCGGATTAGGTTCAGGAAATTTGTTTGGAAATTTAATTGTTTTTTCTGCTGTAACGTCATTTGCGCTTTATCTCGTGCTTTTTAAAAGTTTGATTTCGAGATATTCTCCTATTACCTCAATGAAGTGGATGTTTCTTTTTGGAACCATTCAATCTTTCCCGTTTTGTCGCCATGCTTTAATGGCAACCGACTTCTCGTTATTAAACACATCTGCATGGATAATAATTGTTTATGCGGTTGTTGTAGCTACTTTTATTGCTTATATATTAATTGCAATCGGACAGAAAACTTTACGTCCCACTACCCTGAGTATGTACAATTACCTTCAACCGGTTGTGGCTTCGCTTGTAGCTGTGTACATGGGAATCGATTCCTTTGGAATAGAAAAAATGCTTTCGGCAGTTCTTGTTTTTTTGGGAGTTTATATCGTAACTCAGAGTAAATCCAGAGCGCAACTCGAAGCAGAAAAAGCCGGCATTCCTGTAAATAAAGATGAGGTAGGGAATTGAACTTATTTTACACAGTGGCTATTTTATCTAATGAAAAAGATTTGTTTCATAAATCAGACAAAATTTAAAAACACTTCATGCCAAATAAAACATTGTTCTCAAGGTTTCGAACAGCTAAATTCTATAAGAAGATGCGAATTGTGTTACAAATAAATGCTGTTATTAAATTTAATCGCTTATATTTCAATTATTTTTGTTCAAAAAGTTGTGTAATGCAAAAATAATGCGTTCCTTTGTCCCCCGAAAAGTAAACGTATTCTTTCGTCAGTCTATTTTCAACTCTAATTTTTTAATCAGGATTTGTAATACTTACGTTTTTATACTGATCTTTAATCACTTTTATTTATTATTTATATTTTATTTTTATGAACATTTACGTAGGTAACTTAAGTTACAAAGTTAGAGAAAACGACCTTAAAGAGGTTATTGAAGAGTATGGTCAGGTTGATTCTTGCAAAATTATCATTGACCGCGACACGCGCAAATCGAAAGGTTTTGCATTTGTTGAAATGGCAGACGATGCTGCTGCTAAAAAAGTCATTTCTGAATTAAACGGAGCTGAATTTGATGGTCGTGCCATGGTTGTGAAAGAAGCAACTCCAAGAAACTAAAATTTAGTTTTTTTAAAAAATACAATTAAAACTTCTGTTGTCGAAAGATAACAGAAGTTTTTTTATTCTTTGAACCGTCATCCGCTTCTCTGAACGAAGCTGATTTTGATTTGTCTCATTGTAATCCTGACATTTTTTCAGTGCTAATTTCGTTCCCTTTTCAGTACACACATTTACAGATGCTAACTTCGAGCAACGTTAAAAAAAACGATGTAAAACCACAAAAGCAAAAAAAACCATTAAATATTTTTCCTTTGCCGCCATACCTGCCACGAATTAAATAGGTTTTGCCATAAAACATAAGCCCCCGGCCCGATTGATGAAATAGGATTGAGATACATTTGTGCCATCCATATTGCCAATACTGTGTTTTTTTGTCCCAATCCCTGTCCACCAGCTACAGTATCGCCATACATACGTCCTAATTTGCGCCCGGTCAGAAATTGTAATATACAGGCAAAAAGAGCCCCAGTGGCAATCATTATTTCTATTAATGCATTACTTTCGGGTTGATTAACAATAAAATAAACGGTTTTTCCTGAAACAATAACTAAAGCCACGCTCCACAAATAAAACGAAATACCCGTGTATTTTTTTAATACAGTAGAAGTATTGGGCATAAATTTATTGAGAAAGTAAGCAATAATTAAAGGAGTAACCAACAGAAAGAATACTCGTTTCCCGATATCGATGAATGAAATGAAAAAAGGCAATTCGTGATTAACACCAATAAATGAAAATAGAACAGGTGCTAAAACTGCAACCATCAGATTACTTGCTAAGCTATAGGCGGTGAGACTTGCAACATTACCCTTGAGCATACCAGTAATGACTACTGCTGCCGTACCCGTCGGCGCGAGAATACAAATCATAACTCCTTGAGCAATAATCGGATTTACTTGCCTTAGCAGTAAATAAACCAATAAGCTGCCTGCGAACTGAATGAGAAGCAACCAGAGATGCAACTTGCTGAAATGCAATTCTTTCCACGATAACTTAACATAAGTAAGGAGCAACATTGAAAAAATCAGGTGCGGAACTAAAAATGATAACGCTCCGACCTGTTGATACAACAATGCCCCTGTTGTCATTGCCAGGGGCATCATATATCCTTTGAGTTTTTTCAGCATAGAAAAGTGTTACATTATTTTTTTGCCATCAATCCTACGGGTAACGTATCCGTAAATCAGCAGTGCAACCGACGAAATTAATCCAACTCCCACAAATACAAACCATATATAATGAGCGTGTTCGGTGGCTACGGCATAAGCTTCGGGTGAATCAAATCCGCGTGGGTCGGGACAATATTTATCGAGCAAAAAACCTGAAAGTCCAAAAGCAAAAAGATAGGAGAAAAACGAGTGTAAATGGCTGAATCCCAGATAAAGTCCTTCTTCACCCTTGGGCGACTGCAGGGAGAAATACTCCAGAAATCGGGGAGAAATAAAACATTCGGCAACTGCCTGCATAGCAATACCTATTATCATCATAAATGCAACCGGATGCAATCCCATCACGTTTTCGCCTCCGATAAGCGTGCCTCCTGCCATAACCAAAGCCGACAAAGGAATTATCAACATACCGATAGTCATGGATGTCAATGCGGTTCTTTTTTTCATGAAGGAGGTTACGAAGTTTACCAATACGAAAACCACCAAAGGATTTACGTTGGCATACCATCCGGGTGAAGCTCCTTCGCCAATCATACGAATTACATATTTTGGCATAGTAGCATACATTTGGCTCTGAATCATCCAAAAACCGCTGATAATCAATATCAGGACAATGAGCCTCACATTGCTGAGGACTTTTACCAACCCACGACCAATTTCGGCAAAACTTTTTCCCTGTCCTTCGGTTTTTACCGATTTGTAAAAAAAGAACACAGCAATCAATGCAAGCAAAGTCATCACTGCCGAAAAGTAATTGAGATATACCAATCCCTGATCGCCCATGCTTTTGCGAAGTGGGTCAACAACAGTTTTTCCCAGAAAAGCGCCTATGTTAACCATCATATAAAAAACAGCAAAACCTTTTGCACGTGTTTCGGAAGTTGTTTCGCGCGCTACTGTGCCCGAAATAACGGCTTTAATAAAAGAACCGCCTATAACAATCAGCACCAGAACAGGAACAATCGACCAACGCAGATAACTACTTTCAAGCCCCGAAAAAGTTGTTGTCATTTCATAATCAACAAGTCCCGCACTTTCGAGCATTGTAGGCAACAGACCCAAACCCCCGTAACCTAAGGTAAGTAGTAAAAATGCCAGTATGATAGCCGAGCGAAATCCGATTTTGTCGGCAAATGCACCCGCAAAAGTTGGTAACAAATAAAGCGATGCCGAAAAGGCACCTGAAATAACTCCTGCTTCAATATCTGAAAAATTCCAAACGTTTGACAAGTAGAGTGTTATAACTATAAATACTGCATAATATGCCAGTCGCTCAAGCAACTCCACATAATTAGCAACCCAGAAAGCTCTTGAAAATTTAGTCATTAATAAGTAGTTTTTGTGATTTGTAAAGAACAAAAATACTAAAAATCAATGTGATAAACAGATAGAAAAAACTTAATAAAATTTAAGATGCTGTTTAAAACATATATTTTCTAAACAAAGTACTTGATGTTTAGTTAAATAACGTTGTTTTACATTTGTTAAAAATGTATTCATAATAATGGACATTTGAACAAAGCTCAACAAAAAAGATGTGTGTCAATTCTATACGAAGCTCAAAGTGTATATTAGATTTTAATGTTTATTGCACGTTTGTTTGTGTTGTTTGTCTGAGTTAAATTTTTTATTAGTCTAAAATGGTTAATTTTTGTTTTGAAATTACAAATCGATTCATTACCTTTGCCCCATAAAACAACTAAATAAAACACACAATGTCAAAATCGAAAGACGTAAAAAAGGACGTAAAAAAAGAACCTTTGAAAACTGCAAAAGAAAAGAAAGAGGAAAAAAGAGAAAAGAAAGCTAAAAGTAAATACGATTAGCACTCTGAGACAATTTCCGTAAAAATATTCATTGCTGAGTTTTGTTCTGAATATTTCTTAGCCAACAATTTGCTGGCAAATATACATTTTGTTATGGTTCTATAACGTTTAGGGTGGGTTCATTTTTTAAAAATAGGAACGCGGATAACGCGGATAAAACGGCTCCGATAGCTTTCGGAACGCAGATTAAACATTAACGTTATTGATTGTATATGTCACTTTTAGAAAATAACTCTACGGATTTTAAATCCGATTCTCTTTTCTGAAAAATTCATTTTAATGAATTAAAAAATCCGTTATTTTTTTTAATTAACATATATAATCCGGGTTCATCAGCCTCCCGAAAGCTATCGGGACAGTTTAATCCGCATTCCAATTCAATTACCCACCTTAAACGTGATAGAGCCAAAGAACCTATAATCAAGCTAACGGGTCAGACCAGATTATAAAAGGTTTAATTGATGCCGATAATAATGTTTTGGTTACAGGCACTTCATTTTCAGCTACAAATGCTGAAGATATTATTACTCTGAAAGACAGTCCTACAGGGAGTATTTTAAATTTTTATGCTTTTGATGTCGCCAATCGCTTAGCCGACAAAGCGGTAGATTTAACAGCCGACAAAGATGGGAATTATTATATATGCGGAACAACAAGATTGACAGCCTTTAATGGGTACGCATTAATAAAAACCAGTAATCAATTAGTCCGAAAATGGGCAAGAGTGGAAAGTCCCGAATATGGCTCTGCATCAACAAAAGTTTCTTTTAACCCTGTCTGTCAACAGATTGAAGTTGCTGGATATCACACCGACTGGTACAATAAATATCTTATTGGTACTGTTGTTTACGATTCGGCAGGAATAAAAAAGTGGCGCCGATCATATCGTACCGTAGCGACAGATCGGCAGTAGAATTTGATGCGATGATTATGAATAATGGTGAAGTTTACGTTTGCGGATACGAAAGTAATGCATCTACCGGTAAGTGGGAAGCATTACTGATAAAATACAGCAGTGTTGGTGATGCTATCTGGACAAGAAAAGTGTCGGCGGGATCAAGTTTGTTGTCAGTTTACAAATTGATGACAAGCGATATTGACGGAAATGTATATGTTACCGGACTGAGAGAAAATACCGTAATTACTGCGAAATAAAACCCAGACGAAACCCTATTGTGGCAAAAGGAACACGCGGGGAAATTAGATTTTTCGACTACCGAAACATTCGAGAGTATTAAATTGGACAATAGTGGTAATGTGATCGTGATAGCTCGCGATTATCCCGCAAATGGCGGTGGAGTAATGTTGATTAAGTATTCGACAAGAGGCGAATACCGTTGGACAAAAAGATATAACGGGTCGCTAACACAAATGGACGAACCAACCACACATGCTATTGACATGAACGACAATATTTATGTTGCAGCTTGTTTGCGTAATAGCAATTATTACATTGATATGGCAACTGAAAAATTCACACCTAATGTATTTAGCGGGCTGAATGAAAATTCCATAAAAAATTCATTGGACTTATACCCCAATCCTTTTCGTGGACTATTCGAGTTCAAAAGCATTAATGACAAAACAACAATCAACGTTTATTCACCAACTGGTGTCATGTCAATCCATAATTGACGGATAAAGACGTTTCAATTTTATCCTTGCATCCGAATTTTTGAATTGCCGGTTTATTACTGCCTTCTTATTATTTCGGTGATTTTGACAAGCTAAAACTTCATTTTTAATTGT